>JAILPF010000249.1 GCA_024699575.1 Acetatifactor sp.
TTGGTCAGGAACTGTACTTCGTGGTAGAAAATGGCAGTGAAGCCGGGTTCTCTTTTATCAATGTGGATGATTTTAGAGCCTCCATGACAAGCAGTGAGGTACAAACTCTGTATCAGGAAGATGTGCAGAGAATCAGAAACATCAGTGATGAGTATTCCACTGAGATTTGTGAATTGTATCGTGATGTTGTATTTTACGGTACAGAGGAAAGCGTTGGGAATGAAGTTTCCGGTGGCGGCGCCACTGTTGAAGCAAAGCTTTCCGGAGTACAGGAGCGATATGCAGGATGGACGATTGATCTGGAGGGCATGATTCAAGCAGCAACAGTCGTAAAAGATGAGTTCGGAATACCTGTGGATTTTGACATAACTGTGAATCGTGTCAGATTAAATGAGGAGGACATCACCACAGACTGGTCTGCACTTACACTTGCGGTGGGCAGTTACACAGTGCAGTATACCTTGTCTTATGCATCCGGAGACTCCATTGCCAGCAGTAATGAAAATTTTACAATCCATGTTACTAATTATCAGCCAACAGAGTCCATTGTGAATGGTGATTTTGAGACCGGAGACTTGACCGGATGGATGCTTCCTGACGGTACACCGGCGACGAATGATAATAACTCCGTTGGAAATGTGAGTGATGATGCTCATTATTGGGGAGAACGCGATATGTGCATACAAGGCAGCTACGTTCTTCGCGGCGATGGGAAAGAGGGTATGTCCGGCGCAATCCGTTCGATGCCATTTCTTCTGGGGGGAGACGGATACATCTCCTTTTTAATCGGAACAGCGGCTTCGGAAGGAAAGGGCTGTGTGAAGCTTTATCAGGAAAATGGAGCGGAGGACCGCCTGATTAAAACCTATACCAATCAATATTGGAATGATCCCAAGACGGGACTCACACTTCTGAGAGTATATGATAAGCTGGATGATGAATATCTTGGGACGGAGCTTTATTTTGTGGTGGAGAATGGAAGAGAAGCGGGATTTTCTTTTATCAGTGTGGATGACTTCAGAACTTCTCTTACCAGACAGCAGGTGATTGATTTACAGCAAGAACAGTTGAGTGAACTGGAAGGAATACATGATTCTTACAAGGATTATATTATTTCCTGTTACCGCAAGAACGGAATAATCAATGAAATTGTTCTTGAGAAAGAGCCTGCAGAGGAGATAACCTGCTACGCCGGAGTAAAAGTGAACCTTGTGAAAATGCTTCAGAGAGAGACAAAGGTTGTAAAAAGCTATAGTCTGGAACCGGTTGAAGTATCAATTGCAATCAGTAGTGTGCAGCTTCAGGGGGAGGCATTAACGGATGAGTTCACGGAATTCATTCCTGAAGCAGGTACTTATTTGGTTGCTTACACCAGAAGTTACGGAACTGTTACAGAAGAAAAAACGGTTACTGTTCGGTCTGTTGCAGTAGATCGAGCAGTGCAGGATGTGGAAAATGGCGATTTTGAAACAGGAGATTTGACAGGTTGGCAGATACTTAATGAATCTGTATGGACACGAAACGGTGAGGGAGACTATCTTGGTGTCACTTCAGCACAGACATACTGGGGTGAGCAATTACCCTACAATCAGGAAGGAAATTATCATTTGAATGGGTGGACTGTTACAAATGATGAGGCAGCAACCTGGGGGGTGAGATCCTCAGCGTTCACTTTGGCCGGAAGTGGCTGGATATCTGTTCGGATGGGAGGTCATTCTGCTGAATTCAGAGTGTATCGTTTGGATGGAACATTGGTCGGTGCCTACGGACAGAACCGATTCAATGATGCGAATTTCCCTTTTGTAGGTCAGGGAGGATCCTGGGCCGATATGGGTACCTATTTTGTAGATTTACATGAGTATCTTGGGGAATCCTTATATGTAGAATTGCGTGATAAAGCAATTGCCGGTGGGTGGGCAGCCGCCTTCTTTGACGACGTAAAATGTTTCTATGAGACGGATCCGGCTGTGGCAGATGGATATGACACTGTGATAGCTCCCACAGGCAGAGATGAGGAGCAGAATCTACTCTACGGTGAGGTCAGAATTCCATGGACACAGTTGAGTTATCAGAGTGATGTGATGAAACTGTCTTTTGAAGAAAACGGGTTTGAGGTTGCCAATGCTTGGGGAAAACAGGAAAGCGTAGAATTAGAGAGCAATTTGAAAAATCCCAGGTATCAGGATGCACCGGTGGAGCCGTATCGCCCTGATGGAGTTGACGGGAAGGCATTAAATTTCGATGGATATTCCAATTACGCAGCCTTTGAAGAAACAGTAGAGGGCAGTGAACTTACTGTGGATGCTTATGTATGCCCAAGAGTATTTATCTGGGATAATCCCGCAGCAGACAGGCAGGATCACATTGCCCAAGTTATCGCCGGTTCCTATGACATGCAAGCAAAAAGAGGATTTCTGCTTGGGGTTACGAAGCACGGCTATCTGGCTTTTCGCGTTGGAACAGGAAAGCAGTGGTATGCCCTCGCAAGTGATGCTGGAAAACAGCTTCCTACATATGCATGGAGCAGAGTTACCGCTGTGTTTGACGGAAACGAAGGAACTATGACTATTTACCTCAATGGGGAAGTGGCAGGCTCTATGATCATTGATGAAGATTCAGAGATTGTTTCCGCAGATACACCGATTATGATAGGAAAAGGCAGTCAAAGTGTGATTGTCGCAGATGGCATTTTCGATGGAACGATGTTCTGCGGATTGATGGATGAGGTTTCCATTGCAAAAAGAGCTTTGAGAGCTGAGGAGGTTGAGGAGAGCGGAATGGATTTGCCCGAAATCTCTTATGCAGAGGCAATGGCGCCGGATAGTGCATTACTTGGAGATTATTACAGACCTCAGTACCATGCACTTCCCTCAGGAAACTGGATGAATGAGCCCCATGCATTGTTCCAATATCAGGGGAAATGGCATTTGTTTTATCAGATTAACCCTGCTGGACCATATTGGCACAATATTTCCTGGGGACATTGGGTAAGCGATGATATGGTACAATGGAAATTTGTGAAAGAGGCAGTAATTCCTACAGAAGGGACCATCGCGCCGGATGGTGTGTGGACCGGAAATGTGATTTTCAGCTCAGATGGAAAACCTATGCTGTTGATTACAGCAGGAGATGATTCCAGACCGGTGAATGGATCCAACCAACACGTGGGTTTGGTTCGCGCGGATGACTATAGTGATCCGGAACTGACTGACTGGACTATTATCGGCTATGCGATAGCGCAGAACGATCAGATGGGAACGGCAGGAGAATTCCGCGATGCGCAGGCGTTTTCAATTGGAAATACCAGATATATGGTGGTTGGTGGTGCTGACCATGGCAGGGGAGTTGCACATCTGTTTAAGACAACTGCGAAAACTCTTTCAGAGTGGGAGACAGCCTGCCAAAACGGTGCACTAAACGGAATGGAATGGGAATATAAGGGAAATCTTTTCGGAGAGTTCTTTGAGACAAATGAGTACAAGTCTGAATACGGAACGGTTTGGGAGATGCCGAATCTGGTACCGCTTCCGGATGAAAATGGAAACGAGACAGGAAAATATCTGTTTGTCTTCTCACCTCAGGGCGGTGATAATGATGTTTGGTATTATATTGGAGAATTTGACCAGGAAAGCTGTAGATTTATTCCGGATGAACCGGAGGCTAAGCTGATGGATTATGGAAACAATATCTTCACGGGTCCTACAGTGTACAAAAATCAATCAGACGGAAGAGTTTACATTTGTTCTGTTATGCAGGAAAACGTGCAGGGACAGCCTGTGACCAGACCCATTGCCGAACATGCACTGGCGGGTTGGGCTTTCTATGCCGGACTGCCGAGAGAACTCTATTTGCAAAACGATGGACAATCTCTGGGCATCAGACATATTGATACTTCCTCTGTTGAAGGTGAAGTGATTGTGTCTTTCTGCGACCTGGATGTGGAACAGGCCAATGAGGCTTTGGAAAAAGTGAATTCAGATTGTATAAAGATTGATTTTGAGCTTAGGGGTAACGCATCGGAGCTTGGATTCAACTTGAAAAAAAACCAGGACACCTTTTCTAAATTATATATGACTAACAGCCGGTTGGGATTGGATCAGGTTTATGGAGATTATGTGCGAGGAGAATGCGTTCAAGGTACTATTTACGTGGACAAATGTTCTATCGAAGCATATATTGATAATTCTATTGCGATTTCCGGCAACAAATATTTTAGAGGAGGTGGATTGGAACTGTTCGCAGACGGACCTGTTACCTGCTCTGTAACGGTAACAAGCATGAATTCTATTCACGGTGTTGATTCTGCAGAAGAAAATCCGCATCAACCTGATACCTCTCAAGAGACAGAAAGTGAAAGCAGTCCGGCTACGGACAAACCGGTGACCGTCGAACCTGAACAGGTGAAGGATGCTGCAACTCCGGCTGCTGAATCGCATCAGACAGGTGGCAGTGAGCTGAAGGAAAAAAATGTAATGCCACAGGAAAAAGCTGGCTTTACATCAGGACTGAGCAGGGCACAAAGACAGCAGATTGTCAAAAAGGTGAAAGATGCTCTTAAAGAACTTGGAAGAGAGGATTGGGGTGCCCAGGATCAGGATATCAAGGACAGTCTGGACACAATCAAAGCATCCATTTCTATTGACGAGCTTTGTGTGGCAATGCAAAATGACCGGACAGTACGCGAACAGGTGAAGAAATTAGAGGATGCGTACATTAAGAAAAACAATATTTCAGTATCTGTTAAAGTGGATGATGGTCTAAAAAATCTATTAGATTCCGGCAGTATATCTGCCATTGGTATCGGCTTGAATGCGGCAGCTGGGAATGTGGCAACTTTGCATTTATCTTCCGCACCCACACCTGTTTTGGTGAATGAGGAGCGTTATCGCAATGCAATACAGCTGGATATCAAGCTGTTGCTCGATGGTACGCCGAGGGAGCGCTTGGAACTTCCAATTACAATCCGGATGCCAATTCTTCAGGGCTTGAATCCCGAGAGACTTGTTGTACTGCACTATGGGACGGATGGGACGTATGAGGTAATCACACCTATTGTAAATGCAGACGGAACAATGCAATTTACGGTAACACATTTCAGTACCTTTGTATTTGCGGAAAGCATTGCCTCTCCTAAAACAAATGAGATTCACTGTGGAGTGCTATATCTGATTGCGGTATTGACTTTGGCTGGAATGGCAGGAGTTTATTTCAAAACAAAGAAGAGAGGCAAAACAGATGATTAAAGCAGTTATTTTTGATATGTTTGAAACCTTGGTCACACATTATGAGAGTCCGTTATATTTTGCAGAGCACATGGCCGCGGATATGGGGATTTCCGAGGAAGGTCTGTAAAAGCCGGATAAACGGATTTTTGACAAATGTAGAGAGCGTCTTGGAGTGGAGCCTGAAGAGTGCATTTATGTGGAGAGGGCGGTAGTTTTGAACTTTTAAAGTATTGCAGGACTGGTGCCAATTCCGAGAATACTGATGTTTCCTAAGATGATCTTACATGATTATGATTGCGGCAAATATATTGATACACAAGAAATCTCAACCGTATATAAAAAAACGGGTGTAGCGCATCTGGCTACACCCGTTTTTAAATTTGTATGAGCTTGTTATGCTAAAGTAGTGCCGCCATAAGCGTAAGTAGTGGGCAGACAAATCAGGGAGGAGGCATAGGATGCGTCCTGTGACAGCACTAAATTGACACATGCTTTTGCCAGTTCTTCCACCGGCTGAACGATTGTGGAACATACCAGGTCCAGATTTCCCAGATGCTGTGTCCCGTCAAAACCAATCACTTGGACATCCTCCGGCACACGAAGCCCCATTTTTTGAAGATAGCAGATAATTTGGTAAGCTAAGGTATCCGTAACGCAGAAAATGCCGTCAAAGGCGAGGCGACCGTCATGGTAATTTTCATGGAGAAAATCATCGAATTCGCTATAAGGTGCTTCGTCATCTACAATCTTTAAGGTGTAGGGGATTCCCAATAGTTCACATTCACTGACAAATCCATCCTTACGTTTGTTGGGTTCACTGGTTAGCTTGGAGCCAATCCTCACAAAGGCAAGATTCTTGCATCCATTTTCGTAGAGCTTTTGTGCAGCCAGACGTCCACCGCCATAATTGTCAGAGGAAACACAGGGATAGGAACCAAAATGTCTGTCAATGGATACAAAGGAAACTCCATCAGATATTTCAAGATTCGGATTATATGAGAGGCAGATGATACCATCTACTTTTTTTTGCTCTGCCATAATGATGTAGGCTTGCTCCAGCTGCGGGTTGTAGTCAGTACTGTATAAAAGCATTTGATAGCCACTTGCGGCGAGAGCAATATTGAGATAGTACGAAAGCTTTGCGAAAAAAGGATTAATCAAATTGGGTACCAAAACTGCAATCG
>JAILPF010000548.1 GCA_024699575.1 Acetatifactor sp.
AACACTCTGCACGAAGCATATTATTAACCGAAAAGCATGCGCCAACCTCACGTAAAAGCTCCACATAATTCAAATCCAGAAGCCAATCAGCGTTATTCACCATGATTGCTTTTCCATCTGAAAAATCAATAAATTTTTCCATCTGACGTTTAAAGCATTCTGCATTATGGTTAATGTCGTCTCTGGTAAGCATCTTTCTCATATCAGTTCTACCCGACGGATCACCAATCATGGTTGTTCCGCCACCGATTAATGCAATCGGTTTATTTCCGGCCATCTGCAATCTCTTCATCAATGTCAGGGCCATAAAATGTCCGGCTGTCAAACTGTCTGCAGTACAATCAAATCCAATATAAAATGTTGCCTTACCATTGTTAATCATCTCCCGGATTTCTTCTTCATTAGTTACCTGTGCAAGAAGTCCTCTTGCCTTCAATTCTTCATAAATCTGCATATTTTCCTCTCCTTTTATTTTGCTCGCAGTCGCATAGTCCAGGCTGCACAAACGCTTTTTTCCGCTCCGAGCTACAAAAAAAGCCCGCCCTTTTCAAAAGGGCGAGCAAAACTCGCGTTACCACCTAATGTTCCTTCAAAGCTCACACTTTGAAGCTCTCTGAGTATCAATCAATACTCTCAGCAGATATCGGTGCTCACCGGCAACGCCTACTAAGCAAAGCTTTTCAGGCTGCTGCTCCGAGATGTACTTCCCAAAACTCTTCTCGCGCCTCTCACCACCCGGCAACTCTCTGTAAGCTTTTAAGTAATGGTACTCTTCTCCTCAACGCATTCAACATTATTATGATTGCTAATTATACAAATCTTTTATCAATTTGTCAACAGTTTTACTTAGTCATAAGCTTCACCATCGCGCGATTCAATCCATCAACAGTTAATTTATACATGGGGAACAATTCTTTTACCGCTGTCTCTGCTTCCCTCCAGGGAGCTCGCCCCGGCGCCATTTTCGGATTCAGCCATACAACCTTTTTATATTTTTTCTTGATAAGCTTCAGCCATTCGTAACCGGATAAGCCTCCATTAGGTCCACGGTAATTACCTGTATCGGAATACAGTTCTTCAGGTGCCATAGCAGCATCTCCCACAATGATAACCTTATAATCACTGTCAACATTTCGAAACATCCACTCAGTATCCACCCAGTCGCCGTTCTCGCACTCAGGTGTTTTATATAATTTGCTATATATACAGTTGTGAAAGTAATAGGTCTTCACATCTTTATAATGATTGGACTTATGAATTGCCTGAAACAAATCGTTTAACAGAGAACTAAAGGGAATCATGGTTCCGCCCGAATCCATCAAAAGCAGTAATTTCACTGCATTTTTCCTAGGCTTCTGCATCACAATCTGAAGGCATCCTCCATTATTGCAGGTCTTATCAACAGTCCCGTTGATGTCCAGCTCTGTCTCCGGAATATCCAGTCTACTGGAAAACTGTCTGAGTTTTCTAAATGCCATCTGAAACTGCCTGTTATCAAGAACTCTGTCATCACGGAAGTCCCTGTATTTCCGTGCCCCGACTACTGCAAATGCTGATTGATAGCCGGTTTTACCTCCAACACGCACACCACCTACATTACCTCCCATGTTACCAAAGGAAGTCTTTCCCATGGTTCCAATCCAGAAACTGCCACCATTATGCTCACTGTCTTGGTCTTTTAGTCTCTGACGGAATTTTTCTTCCACATCTTCTTTATCAATCTGAAGATCTTCCATCTGATTCAAATGAGCTTTTGCCTCTTCGTGAGCCAGTTCCTGCATATCTGACTTATCCAGCCAGCGAAGCATTTGCGTTCCAACCTCGGTTTCTCTCGAAACAGCCTTAAAACATTCTTCAAATGCCATGTCAAATTTATCAAAGTCTGTTTCACTTTTCACCAGGATCATCCGGGCGACATAATAAAACTGAGTCAAAGAGCTTCCACATAGATCCCGGTCAAGTGCCTGTTGCAGAGTCAGCCATTCCCCCAGCGTTACATGCAAACCTTTTTCCCTTAATGTTTGGAAAAATTTCATAAACATAATCAATGAACCTCGTGTCTTACAAGTTCCAAATCTTCATCCTTCTTAACAACCACACCGATAAACGGCAGAGCTTCTTTGATACGGTCAGCAGATATACCACCAATCTGCAGCGCATTCACCCAATCGATAAGTTCAGAAGTGCTCGGTTTTTTACGGATGTCACGAATTGCACGGATTTCATAAAAAACGTCCATCGCATTTTTCAGAAGATTCTCCTCAACATTCGGATAATGTACCTTTACAATCTCCTCCAACAGTTCCGGTGAGGGAAAATCAATAAAATGGAAAATACATCTACGCAAAAATGCGTCAGGCAATTCTTTCTCTGCATTGGAAGTAATAATAACAATCGGTCTATGCTTTGCCTTCACTGTTCTTTTCGTTTCATTGATATAAAACTCCATTTGATCCAACTCCCAGAGAAGGTCATTGGGGAATTCCAAGTCAGCTTTATCAATTTCATCAATTAATAAAACAACCTGCTCATCGCTGTCGAACGCCTCTCCCAGCTTACCAAGCTTAATATATCTTGAAATATCATCCACGCCGTCTTCGCCAAACTGACCATCATACAGTCTCTGGATGGTGTCATATACATACAATCCTTCCTGAGCCTTTGTGGTGGACTTAATATTCCATATAATCAATTTTTTACCAAGTGCATTGGCAACAGCCTGTGCCAGCATGGTCTTTCCCGTACCGGGTTCACCTTTAATCAAGAGCGGTTTTTGTAAGGCAATTGCGATATTAACACTCGCCATCAATTCCTCACTGGCAACATAGTCCCGGCTACCCTGAAATCCTGTCATTTCCATAAATTATCTCAACCCTTTCTCTAGTCCTGCCATTCTTCGGAAATCTCAATTTTCTTATCTCTCAGCATCAAATCTTTTACAGCCAGTGCAGCATTCTTACCCTCAAACAAAACAGCATTCACCTGTTCGATAATCGGAAGCTGAATCTGATATTTCTTAGCAAGTTCCATGGCGGCTTTGGCGGAGTAAACACCTTCCACAACCATCTGAACTTCATCCATTGCTTCCTGATAAGTTTTTCCCTGACCGATGAGAATTCCGGCTCTACGGTTTCTGGAGTGCATGCTTGCACAGGTTACAATTAAATCACCGATTCCCGTCAGTCCATTGAAGGTCTCATATTTACCTCCCATGGCAACTCCAAGTCTGGAAATCTCTGCGATACCTCTGGTAATCAAAGCTGCCTTTGAATTATCGCCATATCCCAGACCGTCAGCAATCCCAGCTGCAAGTGCAACCACGTTTTTCAATGCTGCTCCCAATTCCATTCCCAGCATGTCCGGGCTGGTATATACGCGGAATACTTCATTCATGAAAATACTCTGTAAATATTCTGCTGTCTTACGACTATGTGAGCCAACTACAATTGTAGTCGGTATGCCTCTTCCAACTTCCTCCGCATGGGAAGGTCCGGACAAAACAGCCACATCCGCCTGTGGAATCTCCTGCTCAATGATCTCTGAAAGAGTCATCAGAGTATGTTCCTCAATACCCTTTGAGACATTGACAACAATCTGTCCGGGTGCAACAAGTTTACTGAAGCGTTTTGCGGTTTCTCTTGTATACTTACTTGCAACTGCCATTACAAGCAAATCCATACCCTCCACACAGATACGATCCTCTGTTGTAAAAATCATATCCTCCGACAGTTTAACTCCCGGAAGCATTTTATGCTCATGTTTTTCCTGAAGCATTTGAATCTCTGATTCAATCTTAGACCAGACTGTAATTTCGTGACCATTATTATGAAGCAAAGCTGCCAATGCAATTCCCCAGCTTCCCGCTCCCAAAATACCGATTTTAGCCATCTGAATAAGCCTCCCCTTTTATTCTACATCCACTTTATTTTTTTTAGTAAGGTACGTCTTTCTTTCCTTCCCCTGCAGCAGACGAACTATATTCTGTCGATGCATCCAATATGCAAGAGCCGCCAAGAAGAATGCTATCACATACATCTCAATCAATGTTGCCCTGTCTGCACCTGTAAAAAGTCCTCTCTCCCCACACACAATCATTTGAATGACAAAACCGGCGTAAACAAGAAGAGAGCCCAGTGAAACATAATGAGTTGTAAAAAATGTTCCAAAAAACAGAATAACTCCAAGGACAATAAAGTAAGGATGAAAAGCAAAAATCAACCCGGCTGTCGCCGCCATTCCTTTTCCACCCTTAAAGTTCATGTAAAACGGGAAATTATGTCCCAGGATTGCGCCGGTTGCCGCATAAAGGCAGTATAGATAAAGTTGATCAGGATGTGCTGCCCCGATTGTCAGTCTGACAATCCATACAGCA
>JAILPF010000582.1 GCA_024699575.1 Acetatifactor sp.
TAACTATTGCTGCTGATCAATGCCCTGCTTAAAAAAGCAGCAATCGCAGGGTTTATTAAGGTCGCCAAATTTTCGACAAATGATATGCAAATGTATTCAAAAATGTATTAATTCATACTTGACATATCACCGCTGGACTTATTCACTATATGGTTCTCCACGCAGGCTCTTAAGATAATCATCATGCAATCTTGCCTGAGAGCCAATGGTTCCGGAAAGAGTTTCATTATAAAGCATGGCGATCAAATAGCCGGAAATGTTATTGATACCAAGGCTTGCATCAACCACTCTGTTAAGCACACCGCATATATGCTCATATCTCAGTTTCAGGAATCGTCCCTTAACAACCTCGCCCGGGTATTTCGTTTTGTTGATCAAGACGCTCTTTCTCGGATAGCAGACCATATCGCAGATCAGCTCATATATTTCATGGACCATGTTAACCTCGTCCTCTCCATGCCTCTCTGCAGTTTCCAAAAGCCAATCCAGTTTGATGTTCTCCGCTATCAAACTTTTTAATGACTCCATGTCCTCAGACCTTTCTTCTTCGATCTCTCCGTCGGGTTCATTATGATTGATTGATGATTGATATTTATTATCATTCTTATATTTAAGTGTTTTATTATAAGTATTATATTGTGGTCTCTCATCCGCGGCGGTTGAACCACCGTGGGTAATCCGTGACGGATCATCCGTGTCGGTTTTACCGTGACGGCTTTCCCGCGGCGGCTGAACGCCCGCGGTTTCTTCTTCGGCCCTCTTTCCATCAACCGGATTCCTTGTTTCAAAGACTTCAACTTCACTGGTGTATTTCCCATCAGCCGTCCTCGTCTTGTCCCTCTTAAGGTATCCTATCCTTTCCAGCTTAAATATCGAATTTCTGATGGACTCCTCGCCATCAGGCACAAGCGCACTTAAGCCTTTAACGCTGAAATTCCACCCCGTGGGGAAACTAATCAACGTGCAAAGCACGCCTCTGTCCTTCATAGTCAGCTCACTGTCATGGAAAATGTTGTTACTGACTATGGTAAAATTACCTTGTGTTCTGTTTTTTAATACTGCCATGTGTTCTCCTTTTTTTAATTTTTCATTGCAAAGAGCCACACGCTGTGATAACATACATTTACCGAATGACACGTTACCAAGCGTGTGTGCCCTGGCTTTTTGCCGGGGCTTTTTTCATACTGTCTTTTCATCTTACCTTCTCCGACTGTTATGATGTTCGCATAAGACAAGCTTCTTCGTACCAAAGACGGTTCACTTTACCGCATACTATAAGCGCTTTGGGATTAGCCTCATGCAGTTTTCTGTTGAGATCTTTGATGATGTTATACGCCTTAGCTCTGGACACGCCGAGATCATACTGGACTGTGTCAACTCCCACGAACATAGGCATTCTTCTCTCCTCCATACGCTTTCCTCCTTTCTTTTTGTGACTGTTGTGCCATATTTAGACCTTTATTTGTGTCTATATTCCGTAATATACACCTTGAACAATTCCATGTTAATATAAATAGATATTTTTTTATATCTATTTTTTAATTCCTCATTGTTTTTTTATGTCTAATATGATAAAATCAGACACAACAATATAGGTTAAAGGAAAGGAAAAGACGCTATGACACTTGGTGAGAAGATACGAAGATTAAGACTCCTTAAGGATATGACCCAACATGATCTGGGTCGTGCATTAGGTTTTTCTGATGCTACAGCTGATTCAAGAGTCAGAAAATATGAAAGAGATGTAATGGCGCCCAAAGAAGACATCCGTTCCAAACTGGCAAAGATCCTTGATGCCGATATGTCCGCGCTTTCCGACATCGCCATATGCTCAGATGAAGATGTTATGCAGGTTCTTTTTACTCTTGAACAGGATTACGGAGTAGAAATAAGCAGAACCGAAGAGAACACCACGATTTCTTTTAGAAACGACAGTGTTAAAGAAAAGATACTGTTAAGTTATCTCTATTCATGGTATCTGAAGAGATCAGGTCTTCCTGCCAAGGACTCGCCTACATATGAGGACTCTCTAGTTGAGTACAGGAAATGGCAGGCACGTTTTCCTTACGACCTCAAAGACTACTGGATAGATCAGGAGAAGAAAATAACTAAGAAATTTGTTCATCCCGTAGAAAAATATAAAGAAGAATATCTTCATACCGAAGCAGTTCTGAAGGTCGCCACACTGATAAGAACCCTTCGCGAAATGATCACCCTGGGGCTTCACGTCAGAGCACACATACAGCCCAACAACTTAAGAGACAGTGTGCTTCTGATAGAAGTAAGCGTTGCAGATATGTTGGATCCTTCCGTTCAAAGCACCGAAGCCTTCACAAAATTCCTTTTCTTTATGAAGAGTTTTGAAGACTACGGGATATTGAAAAAGAAAGAAATGTCAACATCAGAAGTAGGTACCTTCCGTACATATTATCTGAACGCTGCTTTCCTCATGCCTCTTTCAGAGATCGTTAACACCATGAACAGATATCTTTCAGATAATAAGATAACATCAGAACCAACCGGTGATCTTGAATCTTCTATGTTTGAAATGAAATATGAAGACTGGTTGCGATATTACAACCCTGATATTAACAGTTTTCTCAGTTAAGCCTTTATTCTCACCCTAAATTTACAATATACAAATGTGCATTCATATCTAACTAAAACACGAGGAAAAAAATGATAGAGACAATATTCACAGAGAATCCAGAAGACGATTTATGGCGAGAGCTGCTCCAGTATTCCTACAAGGCCAATGTAACTAAATATTTAAATGAGCACTCTTTTTCTCCAAACGAAACACTTATTAACAGTATCACTGGTTCTATATTACAAGCGCATGAATACTATTCAGCCTGCAAACATGCCAATCTACAAATATCACCTTTACTTTTGTATTACGGAACAACTAACCTTTTATTTGGCGCAACCGCTTTGACAAGCGGATCTATTCCCGTAATCAAAAGTCATGGCATGAATCCTGACTTACCAACAGGCAAAAACTATTATATAGCGGAAACCAATATTGTTTTTTCCGATTCCGAACGCGGAGGAATACACAATTTTTTAAAGTCCTTTGATTGTAACGAAGATTTAACCAAATACGGAACATGGCAACTAAAAGATTTTATTTCATCTATTGCTGAAATAAACAATGATTATCAACGATGCTATTCCGAGAAAATCGGTAATGTTTTAATGCTTGACGTAATTAAAAGCCAAAGCGGGTATGTAGAACGTATATATTATACCAATGATAATTATTCGTCTATTTTAGAAGCAATTCGTAGAGTAGAAAACTTCAACAGTTCATACCTAAAGCCATCATCAGGTCATGATCACGCCACGGATCAAGATTTTATAATATTAAGGCCAAAACTTAATTCTGTAAATATAAAGAAAAAATCTTTTTTCGGTCAACCATACCTACAAGCTGGAATAATCAAAAATGGACATACTATCTCAATACCACCACTTTTTAATATGTATATTTCACTATTTATTATGGGATCTCTATGTAGGTATCATCCCGAAATATGGGGCCCGTTTGCACTTACGGATGAAACAGGCGAACGCCTTCTAGTCGAAAAATTGATGTACTATGCACGGAGAATGCTTCCAAATATAATATTAAATAAACTATACTCTAAAGACATGACCTACGTTACCCAAAGATACATTGAAAAAGAAACAATAAAATTTGTTAACGAGCACGAGGTCAAAGAACTTATAAGCCAAGAACTATATTTACGCAATCAGCATAATTTTATAGATAAACTATGAGGTATAAAAATGTCTTTTCGAACCGAAATATTCAACTTATGTAAGATAATACAACAGAATCCCGAATCGAAACAAATTAGCAATTTTATTAAAAGTCTCTCTATCACAGTTGTAGGCAATGATTCTCCAAGTGCTAACAACTTTCACCAAATTGCCAAACACAGCCACAATCAATTCTATGGCTACCTTTACGCAAATGATAACATTAAAGACTATCTTGATATATTTCCTGATATTAGATCATTAGCAACCGACGAAATTCAATTAATTGCAATAGGACATTCAACAATTGTAAAACTTATTCATGGATGTTTGAACGACATATCAAGCAAATATCCTAAAATTTGTAAGGCCATGAATCCATATTGGAACTACAAGCCAATAGCTCAAAAATATGAAAAGGCTAACACCATTCTAAATGATGATGATTACCATAAAGCAATTTCCGAATTCAAGAGCTCCGCTTTATATCAGAAGTTATTCACATCAACAACAATCGAATTAATAGAAAAGCTTCCTGATAATGATTTTTATAATATACTAGGTTCTATTGATAAGGAAATAAATACATGTCCTGTATCTCAAATACCAAAGATAATAGATGATTACTATACTGGGTTGCACAGCAACCCAATTTCGCCTCATATCACTATATTGGCAACAATTTTAATGATCACTGCAATTAGAAAATCATTGACAAGTGCATGCAGTTTGCTGTTTACTGCGTTGGTAGGAAATGACTTAATTGTATTAAATAATGACAACATTATAAGCTTTGACAATATTTCTAAAAACCTCCTTTACAGTCATTATTCACTCACTACCACTGATATTTTATTAAACCCTGCCACAAATACCGTTGGTGATATAGCACTTATAGACTGTACCCCCTCATCCAATCTTCATTTACACGAATTTGGAATTATTTATTCACACACAGCAAATTTTACCCGTGATATGGGAGACACAAGCAATTTAACGCTTGTAGCCGTTGACGAATTACTAAATCCAATATTTACTTTAACCAACAATATCATATCCCAAACATTTCCAGACATAAAAACTACAACTCCCCAGCAAATACATGCGTCCACTAACATAGCACAAACAAAAAAGCCCAAAATCTCCCGAAACGATATGTGTCCTTGTGGAAGTGGTCTGAAATATAAGTTTTGTTGTGGAAAAACAAATAATAAAGGCTCTCAAGAATAAACTCATCGCAACAAATGCATCTATAATCTTTTATAAAAATCGGATACATTTTGGTTACATAGAAAACGGGAAGCCCCTATTTAAGCGGCTTCCCGTAATTATTTCACTATTCCATCTCTATCGTGCCCGGCGGTTTACTCGTCAGGTCGTAGAATACGCGGTTTACTCCGCGAACTTCGTTTATGATACGGCTCATTACCTTCTGAAGCACTTCAAAAGGTATCTCCGCCGCTTCAGCCGTCATGAAATCAATGGTATTTACGGCACGAAGGGCTACAGTGTAATCGTAGGTTCTTTCATCACCCATA
>JAILPF010000584.1 GCA_024699575.1 Acetatifactor sp.
CTTTTTACTGCCAGGTCGATTGTTCTCGTCTAAATCCCAGAACCATTCTCCACCCGGTCTTTTATCCACAAAGTATCTTTGAATATACTCCCAGATTTCTACAGCTGCCACACGATATTTTACATTTCCCGTCTTTTCATAGGCATTCACAAAACCAACGACTGCCTCCGCCTGTACCCACCAGACTTTGGTGACATCCACCACACCTTTAAAACATTCATTCCAGACATTTCCTCCGTGTAAAGCACGCCTGTAAATTCGCTCGGCAATTACATCTGTGTAATGACCGGGTGCACTCTCACCAAGCACCCGATATGCCTCATCCAAAAGCCAAGACGCTTCAATATCATGCCCATAAGAGTACAAATCGGCAATGGACTCCATCTTGCAGTTAAAAAAGACCTCCAGTCTTCCCTCTCCCGGGTTCCACACCTTTGTGTAAAACAACTCCAAAATAAATCTAAGTCTCTCTGCCACTGCTTCATCCTCAGACACATGGTACAGTAAAGTATATGCCTCCAAAAGATGCAACAGTGTATTCATGGTTTTATCCGCAAGCAAACCGTTCTCGGATAATTTTTCATTGTCAATCAGTTTCCAGTCCCGGGTGAAAGCCTCCAGATAACCGTACTCATCCACACAGTTTTTCTCAATCAAACGAAAGAGTGCTAATGCTCTCCACAATGCCTCTTTCTTGCCTGTCACTTCGTAATACGCAGAAAGTGCGTAAATTGCGAAAGCCTGGTTGTAAGTATGTTTCATGGATTCTTTGACCTGCCCGTCAAACGTCATCATCCAGTAGACACCACCGTTTTCTTCATCCCAACACTTTTCAACTAAAAAGTGGTATGCCCAATCTGCATATTCCAATAATTCTCTTTCTTCATAAACCAGCGCCGCTCTGGAAAAAAAATAGAGAATTCTGCTGTTGAGTATCACGCCTTTGTCTGCCGTCTCATCCCGCTGCAGATTATAGTCAACCAGTCCGTAAAAACCACCATTTCTTCTATCCATCAGTTCTTCCCAATAAGGGATGATGACCTGTTTACAGTGCTCTGTTATTTCCTCGAACATTTATCCATCCTCCCGCCTATCTGAATTCTTCATCATCTGTAGCAAGAAGGTATGAATTGTCCTTCATATATTTTACAAGTCTGTCCACATCCGTGTACGCTACTCCGAGACAGGTATCTGCCGCTCCGTAATAGACTGCGATTCTTCCTGTTGCTGCATCCTGCAATGTAGCACACGGGAACGTTACATTCGGCACAAATCCACTGACTTCATAGGGCATCTGTGGTGTCATCAAATAGTCTCTTGTCCTGTAAAGTACCTTCGCCGGATTATCCAAATCCAAAAGTGCCGCACCAATACTGTACACAAATCCATTGCAGGTTCCGTTCACACCGTGATAAAACAAAAGCCATCCTTCAGATGTCTCGATGGGAACCGCTCCCGCTCCAATCTTTTTTCCCTGCCACCAGGTATCTCCACTGGTCATCACTCTCCTATGTCTTCCCCAATAAGTGAGGTCCGGACTTTCGCTGATAAAAATATCACCGAAAGGTGTATGTCCACTATCACTGGGACGGCTCAACATCATATATTTACCGTTTATTTTTCTCGGGAAAAGTACACCATTTCTGTTAAACGGAATGAATACATTTTCCAGACGGGTAAAATGTTCAAAATCCTCTGTCACACCCAATCCCAGCGTAGGTCCGCCGAAATCGGTGCACCAGACAATATAATATTTCGCATCGAGTTCCACCAGCCGCGGGTCATACGCATATCCCGGATTGTATTCCCTGCCCTGCTCATCCCTCCATTCGATAACCTTATCCTCAATTTCCCACTTTAACCCATCCAAGCTGCTTCCTACGTGAAGTCTCGGAATTCCATCCTTATGGTCGGCTCTAAAGATTCCTTTAAATCCACCTTTGTAGGGAATCACAGCACTGTTATATACTCTTGCACAACTATGTGTCTCATTCCATCCCATGATAGGATTCCCGGAATGTCTCCACATCACATCTGTGCAACCTGCAGGCACATCCTCCCATGGCATATTCGGCAATTCTCTTCCTATGATTTTCACCATATTCTTTTTTCCTCCATCTTATACTTTCAGAGATGACAACATCTTCTCACTCTTGTATCTTATCAATTCCAAATGCGAAGAAAAATTGCCGGGGTTTGCATTTATATGCAAATTTTTAGAATTATAAACTATAACTTTATTTGTAACTCCATGTTATTTTTGCTATAATTGGTGAAAAGGAGGTAATCACGATGAAACAAAACAAATTGGGAGAACTATGGAAGTATTTTGGGTTAATGCTTCTGACACCCGGACTAATTCTCGGAGCTCTGGGGATTATATTGATATTATTCTTTTCTAAAGTGAAAGTATTGGCACTTTTATTAATGTGTGGAGGAACGATTGCTGTTGCTGTTGTGACAACAATTCTGGCAAAGCGAATCGCCGATTCCATGCAGCGAATGCTCACAAATGCTTCAGATATTGCAACAAACGGCATTTTTACCGAAGAAGAGAAAAACATGCAACGCAATGGGAAAATTGAACAAATGATGGGAGCTGTCAATGAAATGGCAAGTGCTTTTGCCGAGGTCATGGCATCCATCCAGAAAACCACTGCTGATTTGGAAAAGATAACCGGCAGTTATCAGACTTTATTTACAGAAATGACCAATGCTCAGGATGACACCGGAAAAAGTGTAAATCAGATTTTTGATAACACAAAATCCCAGGCTGCCAAGATGCAGGAGCTGAGTGCAGAAATCCAAAAGATTGGAAATGAGATTGATAGCATTACAGCCAATGTGGATGAAGTTTCCTGCAGTGCCAACAATATGCAGGAATGCAACCGCTCAGTAGCGACGTACATAGGTGAACTCATTTCTATCAATGAGGAAAATGCAAAATCCATCGAACAGGTAAAAGCTCAGACTGATTTAACCAACAAATCCGCTTTAAATATTCAGAGTGCAACAGAATTGATTGCAAGCATTTCCGCTCAGACGAATCTGCTTGCATTAAACGCAAGCATCGAAGCTGCCAGAGCCGGGGAAGCCGGTCGAGGATTTGCTGTTGTTGCCGAAGAGATAAGACAACTTGCAGACCAATCCAAAGTTTCCTCCGAGCAAATCAATGAAAATGTACAGGAACTTTTGAATAATGCCAGATATAGCGTAGAAATAACGGAAAAAGTCACCGCTTCCTTTGCGGAACAGACTCAAAAAATTGTTTCAACCAGTGATTTGTTTAAAAACTTAAAGGATGAAGTCGACCAGGTAACCGGCGCTATCCAAAACATCGAAAAAGAAATCAACGGACTGGATAGCAACAAAAATGCAATGCAGGCAGATGTGACCGATATGACTGAATTTTCCTCGGAAACGGAAGAACATGCCAGCACAACAATGCAACGTATTGAACAGTTGGTTCAAATTACAGAAAGCTGTAAACAGGCGACCAATCAGATTGTTGCCGTATCAGAAGAATTAACATCCAATATACGCAAAATGCAGGGACAATAAAAAAATGCTCTGCGCATACTCCATAGGTTTAACACCCGGGAAGTGCGCAGAGCATTTTCTAACTTCTATGATTCATTCACAATTTTCCCTGTCATATACTCCGGAATTAACTCAAAGCAGGCAACATTCGCCCCGGAATTTTGAATCTCTTTTTCAATGTAATCCATGTCTGAAGTATATTTCAGGCTGAGCTTTCTACAGATATCAATGGCTCTTTCATGGTCCTCAATCAGTTTGACACGTCCAAACACTATCACACTGCGGATATTCAAAGCCCACTCGCCTTCCTTGCGGTACCCTTCATCATACACACAGTATGATACCTTATCATGCTTCTTGATGGAATCCATTTTGTGTCCATTCTTACCACTATGAAAATACAGTTTTTGATCTTCCTCACAATACCAGTGGTCAATGGGAACCCCATAGGGATATTCATCATCGCCAAGCACCGACAAAACGCCTCGCGGCTCACTCTTTAATATCTCAACACATTCTTCCTGCGAAAGTTGTTGCTTACTTCTTGTCATTTTGCGGAACATCCTAAAAATTTCCTCCTGCGCATTAGATTTACCTCTTAACTATACACCACCGGAAAGTTTTTGCATATAACAAAAGAATGTCAAATCTGTCAGACCACAAACTTCTTCACAATCTCTTCCAATTGTGCTGCATCCACTACATTCTGCTGAATTTTCTTTCTTGCCGCACTAAGAGCCGTAACGGTATCTGTACTCTTATCAGCAATCACACAAACCTCTGTTGCAGACTGTGCAGCAACACTGTTGATGGTATCCATCGCGGTATTCATTTCCTCCGATGCAGCACGGAATCCCTCGATTGTCTTGGCAACCGTACTCATGGTAACATTCATTTTACCGGCTTCATCCTCATACACATTACATGCCTCCAGGAATTTACCATAGTCAACAACTACCTTTTCATCCACAAAGGATAACACCTCTGTCAGACAAGACTGCAAATCGCCAACAGAATCCTCCACCAGCTTTACGGCATCTGAAATCTGTGCCACCGAAGCCTGAGACTGGGTAGCCAGCTTGGCGATTTCATCTGCAACAACCGCGAATCCTCTTCCCACTTCCCCTGCTCTCGCAGCTTCAATTGCGGCATTTAAGGAAAGCAGGTTGGTCTGAGAGGCGATTTCCATAATGGTCTGAGTCAATTCATTGATGACGTCCACGGATTTCGACTTTTCAATGGCTGCATCTGCAGTGGATTTCACTCTTGCATAAATCTGATTGGTCTCCTCGGAATTTCCTTTTGTCTCACCAGCAATTGCACTGGATTTATCCCGGATTTCGTCCGCCAAATCTCTTCCCTCAATTGATTTGGAATAAATCGTCTCAATGTCACTGTTCATCTGCGTAATATTGCCCAAAACGGAACTGATGGTAGCTGATGTCTCCTGCATGCTTGCAGCCAGCTGTTCTGCTGTGGAGGAGTTCTCCTCGGTGGACTCTGCCACAACATCAGTCTGCCTGTTGATATCATTCGCACTCTGCTTCATGTTGGAAGACACCTCATCCAGTTTGTTGATGATATCAAGCAGATTCACACGTAACTCATCCACGCCCTGACTAATCATTCCCACTTCATCTTTTCTGGCATTTAAGCTCTTCTGGGTTTCGCTCTCACGCAAATCAAGAGTGGACATCACGTTGATATTCTCCGTCAGTTGCTTCAAAGGTTTTACAATCCTTCTCCCCAGCAATGATACAAATATAGAGTTTACCGCACCGCCAATCAGCATGCCCTCAACAATCTTGACAATAACGGTCCCTGTACCCGGCAGATAGGATGCCACGCAGATACCGGTCACAATCGCGGCATCCACAACAGACATAACCGCAATTAGGATAATCTTGAAAAAAATTGATGATACATAGCTAACTTTTTTTTGTTCCATCTTTGTTTTCTCCCTTTTGTTAGAATATTTATACCATTTAATTATTTTACCACCTATGTCTAACGTTTTCCATATTATTTTTGGACTATTTACAACATATTTATGAAAAATTACCCGTTTTCGAGCATAATTATTCTTTAATCTATACATTTTGACGGGGTAACATAAAAGATGTAGCAAAAAACCTAGCCTAAATGAAGGAGGGAAAACATGAGAAAACTTCTCAAAACCTGTATCACCTATTGTCTGCTGTTATGCCTGATGCTTACATCAGTTCTTGGGGGACTGACGCCGGTCTTAAAGGTCCATGCAGCATCTACAACCGGAAACTTTATCCATCCGGGACTTTTGCATACGCAGACGGACTTTCTACGAATGTCTCAAATGGTATCCAACCGAACGGAACCGTATCTTTCCGGTTTCAATGCACTTTCAAGCAGCACCTACTGTAACAAAAACTGGACTCCAAGAGCTACCGCCACAATCACCAGAGGAGGAACCGGTGATAATGTAAGTCTTTTGTATATCGACATTGCCAGAGCTTATCAATGCGCATTGTACTGGAAAATCACCGGAGACACCGGATACGGCAATACCGCGCGGGATATTTTAAATGCCTGGTCCTCCACCCTCACCACTGTGACCGGTAACGCCGACAGATATCTGGCTTCCGGTCTATACGGATATGAGCTTGCTAATGCCGCAGAGATTATGCGCGATTATCCCGGCTTTAACCTCTCTGCCATGCAGAACATGTTATTGACCGTATTCTATGAGCCGCTCTGTGAAAGATTTCTCTGGGGAAACAGCTCTGGTTCAGACCATAACGATGCCTGCATCACAAACTATTGGGCAAACTGGGATTTGGCCAACATGGCAGCCACTGTCGCAATCGGTATTTTTTGTGACAGACGCGATATCTATAACAAAGGCTTGGAATACTTTAAATCAGGGGCAGGTAACGGTTCCATCTATAATGCCATCCCATATCTTTACTCCGACGGCACCGCTCAGTGGCAGGAATCCGGTCGTGACCAGGCACACAGCCTGTTGGGAATCGGTTTGATGGCCTGTATCTGTGAAATGGCCTGGAGCCAGGGAGATGACTTATACGGTTATGCCGATAACCGGTTTATGGCAGCCTGTGAATATGTGGCCAAATACAACCTCGGCAACTCTGTCCCGTTTACCATGTATGAATATAAATCGGGACAAGGCTCCTATCAGTCTCAGTCAGTTATTTCGGAAGCAAGCCGCGGAGAAGTGCGTCCGATCTGGGCAATGATCTATAACCATTACGCAGTCAGAAAAGGCTACTCCGTTCCTTATATCCGTCAGATGGTTCAGACGCAGGGAACCGAAGGCGGACCTGCCACCCACGCATCCAGCTTCGATCAGTTGGGATTCGGTACCCTTACCTATACTCTTAATTCATTAGACACTTCTGCTTCTACCATTGACAATGATGTTCCTTCCGGCACCTATCGTATTATATCCAAGCAGAGCGGTCTGGCTTTGGGGGCATCCGCTACCGGCAACAATAGTGCTGTTACTTTACAGACAGCCTCTCTAACAGATACCAAGCAACAGTGGAATATTTCTTCCAACGCAAGCGGTGTATATACACTTACCAATGTGGCATCCGGTCGTGTCCTGGACATTGCAAGCGGCTCCTATGATAACGGTGCCAAGGCCATTATTTACAACTCCAATGGTGGTAACAATCAAAAATTTGCATTGATTAAAACCCGAAACAATGCCTATCGAATCTCGCCACTTAGCAGTACCAAGTCTGTGGAAGTAAAAGACGCTGCAACAAATAATGGGGCAGCCATCATCCAGTACAGATATTGGGAGACAACCAATCAGCAGTGGGAACTCATCCCCGTGTCAGTCAATTCCAGTCTTGAATCCTACAACTATCCCGGCTATTTTATCAGGCATTACGATTATCAGGCAAAACTGCAGCAGAATGTATCACCTTCGGCAGACAAGCAATTTCACATTGTCCAGGGGCTTGCCGATCCCTCCGCCATTTCGTTTCAGTCTGTTAATTATCCCGGAAGATACCTCTGTGTACGAAGCGATGGAACCGTTTATCTAGATTCCAATGACGGTTCATCCACCTTTGCGCAGAATGCTTCTTTCAGAAGGGTAACCGGACTTGCCGGTCATTCCACTTACTCCTACCAGATGTGGTCGAACTCCTCGAAATACCTGCGTCATTATAATTTTGTACTTCGGGCAGATTCCGGCTCCGGCAGTTTATTCCAGGCAGACGCTTCTTTCTATGAAGTGACGCCGTAATCTCAAAAAAGCAGGGGAAATACCACACACTTTTGGTATTTCCCCTGTTTATAAAATCAAACCTAATTAGAGCACAATTTAATCAAATCCTCAACCCTTGCTGTCGCCATACACTCGACGGTATCGGAAGCGCCATAATAGATTTTCACTGTTCCGTCCTCTTCCAAAATCAAGCCTCCCGGAAATACAACATTGGTACGAAAGCCCTCATCCACCTCATAGGAGGTCTCCGGAGCAATCAATGGTTTCCTGCTCATTCCGATAATTTTAGACGGGTCTTTTAAATCCAACAACATCACGCCTGCACAGTAACGCTTCTGCCATTTTGCTTCCCAGCCATTCTTACCTCTGGTACGGTCAATATCCACTGTGTGGAACAGGGTAAGCCAGCCCGCCTCCGTCTTGATGGGCGGTGCCCCCGGGCCAATCTTATCGTTGGCAAAAGGCACATCCTCCACACCCATGACAAGCTCTGATTCGCCCCAATATTTCATATCATAAGACTTGGACATCCAGATGTCGAAACGATCCACTCCACCTCTGGAATAAACCGGGAAAGGTCTCTCCAGACGCACGAACTTTCCGTCTATCTTTTCCGGGAACAATACCATATTTCTGTTGTCCGGCACAGTCATGGACAGAACTTCCACACTCTGAAAATCCTCTGTCACTCCGATTCCTCCGCGCAGACCATGTCTGGTGTCCACTGCAAAGCAGATATAGCACTTCCCCTCAATCACGGTAAGTCGCGGATCATACACCTTGGTAATCTCCTCGCTGTGCATGTCCTCCACTGTCAAAAATGGTTTGTCCTGAACCTCCCAGTGGATTCCGTCCTCCGAGAAAGCCAGACCGATGATGCATTTTTCAAAGCTTCCGACTCCGTCAAACCGATAGTCATTGCGAAATGCCATCACATATTTTCCCCGATACTTGGTAACGCCTGCGTTAAAAATACAGTCGGCCTCGTAGGGGATATCTTTTTTACTCAATATAGGTTCACCGCCATTGTAGCGGGTAATCACTTTACTGGATTGTAACACCGGGTACATCTGTGCCATTTTTTCTTCCTCCTAATTTGTCAGGAATGCAGCTGCCCTCTGTATTCTGTGGGGGTGCAACCGTAATACTTCTTAAAACAGCTGGCGAAGTAACGCTGATTACTGTATCCGGTCTGCATCGCTATATCCTGAATTTTCAATGCTTCATTCGCAAGCAGCTGTTTCGCGGTCTCCATTCTCCGACGAATCAGATATGCCATGAAGCTTTCACCTGTTATCTGTTTAAAAATCTGTCGAACATAGTTGGGGCTGAAAAACAGCATTCCCGATACACTCTCCAGACTTAATTCTTCATTATCGAGATTCTTCTCTATCAAATCTTTCACCAGAAAGACAATACGGTCTCCCTGCTTTTCATTCACCACCGCAAATTGTGCACAGCATTTAGCAACATAGGTCTGTAAAACCTGCTGCGCATCTTTGAGACTCCCATATGCAAAATGCTCCTTCAGGTAATGGGTGACATCCCTATCCTCCCACACCGGATTTTGACCGCCTGCCTTCTGCAACGTCTCCGATATTTCAAATACGAGTTCCACCAGAGAAACACTTACAAATTCGCTGAGAGTTACATGCATTCCCTCATAGTATCTCAAAATTTCGTAGAGACTCTCCTCCGCCATGTCCTCCCGCCCCATCTGTATGTTCCTAAGGAGCTGCTGTTCCAATTCTCTGGGGCGTTCAAAAGTCTGTTTGTCCTTGGCTGTCTGTTTCACCACGTCGTCATAAAAAATAGGTTCCGCAGCATACATAAGCACCGTTTTCCACACGGATAACGCCTGCACATAAGAATCCGTAAGGTTTTCAAAACAATCCTGTGTTCCACCGACAACGCAGTCTATCTTGTAATCATAGTATTTCTCCAGGCTATCATTCGCAGCCTGCATGCCTGCGATAATATCCCGTCTAAAACTCAATTCATTATTTTGTGTTCCCACAAAGAACACTACAATCTGTTTCTCGTGAAGCTGTAAAAAAAAGGCTTTCAGGCGTTCCGAAAAAATATTATCCTGAACCATCTGTAAAAAGCGTAGCAATTCTCTCTCATTGTGTTCCGCCTGCTGATAGATTCTCATGATTCCCACAGCATACAGATGAGCCTTTATGTCAAATCCGACTTCAGACGCCTGTTCACGGATACTCTCCATAGCATCAGGCTGCTCCA
>JAILPF010000588.1 GCA_024699575.1 Acetatifactor sp.
GCCTCCAACCACGCGGTTTTCCTCATAAAGCACCAATGCTTGTCCCGGTGTGGATGCTCGCTGTGGCTCATCAAAAATACATTCCAATGTGTCAGTGTCTATCATTCGGATTGTTGCCGGAGCGCCCTTATGATTATAGCGGATTTTCGCCATGACGCGCATTTCTCCTGCAAGCTCCAGAATGGACATAAAATTCAAACGATTTGCCACTACCCGGTTAGAAAAAAGGCTTTCGTTATCCGAAAGAACAACCTCATTTGTTTCCGGGCGGATTTCCTTTACAAAAACCGGATAGCCAAGTGCCAGATTTAAGCCTTTACGCTGTCCAATCGTATAATATGGAATTCCTTTGTGTCTTCCCAGAATTTCACCTGCTTCGTTCACAAAATTCCCCGGTAAAATTGGCTTATCACTGTTTTCTGCAATAAATTTACCATAATCGTTATCCGGAATAAAACAGATTTCCTGACTATCCGGCTTGTTTGCCACCTGCAATCCGATTTCTTCTGCAATTTTACGAATTTCATCTTTCGTATACTCACCTACCGGCATCAGCGTATGAGAAAGCTGTTCCTGATTTAAGTTATAAAGAGCATACGTCTGGTCTTTCGCCTGTGTTACAGCATTAAGCAGGGTGTACCTTCCATTTGGAAGCTGTGTTACCTTTGCATAATGTCCGGTTGCAATATAATCTGCGCCAATCTCCATAGAACGCTTTAACAATGCTTCCCATTTTACATACCGATTGCAGGCAATACACGGATTTGGTGTCCTGCCTGCAAGATACTCTGCAAGAAAATAATCCATGACATTTTCCTTGAAATCCTGTTTGAAATTCATCACATAATAAGGAATATCAAGCTGTGCTGCCACTCTTCTGGCATCGTCAACCGCACTTAAACCGCAGCATCCGCCATTTTCCTCCTGGACAGCGATTTCTTCATCCTGCCAAATCTGCATGGTGACACCAATAACGTCATAGCCATCTTTTTTTAACAAATAGGCAGCCACGGAGGAATCCACTCCTCCGGACATGCCTACAACTACTTTTTTAGTATTCTTCATCCTCTTCGCCCTCGCTGATGTCTGCTTTTGGCTTCTGTAATCCTTCGATTTTAATACCATGCTTTTCAGCGTAATCCCAAAGAGCTGCATGAATTGCCTCTTCTGCTAACAGGGAACAGTGTACTTTTACCGGTGGAAGTCCGTCTAAAGCTTCCATAACTGCCTTGTTTGTTACCTGTAAAGCTTCCTGAATCGTCTTTCCCTTTACTAATTCGGTTGCCATACTGCTGGTTGCAATCGCTGCTCCACAGCCAAAGGTCTTAAATTTACAGTCTTGAATGATACCATTATCATCAATATCTAAATACATTCTCATAATGTCGCCGCACTTTGCGTTACCTACAGTACCAACACCACTGGCACCCTCGATTTCTCCTACATTTCTTGGATTTGTAAAATGATCCATTACCTTTTCGCTATACATGTTCTTTCCTCCTGCAATCTATCTGTTTTTCACTAATTTTTCTAATATTCTATCTTCCCTGCTGTTTTAGCAAGCCACTGGTTTTTTACAATTTCAAATTAAGCTTCCTGTGGAATATTGTTTTTTGCCACAAAATCCTCATATAATGGTGACATGCTTCTTAGTCTGGCTACAATTTCCTTTAATGCTTCTACAACAAAATCAATCTCTTCCATAGTTGTTTCATCACTCAAAGTTAAGCGCAGGGAACCATGGGCAATTTCATGCGGCAATCCAATCGCCAATAAAACATGAGACGGATCAAGAGAACCGGAAGTACATGCAGAACCACTGGATGCACAAATTCCCTTCTGGTCTAACATAATCAAAAGAGATTCCCCTTCTATAAACTGGAAACTAAAATTCACATTGTTTGGCAAACGGTCTGTTCTATGTCCATTTAAACGAACATATGAAACTTCTTTTAAAATCCTGTCAATCAAATGGTCTCTTAATTTGATTTCATGCTGTATACGTTCTTCCATTGTTGCTGCTGCAATCTCAGCTGCCTTGCCAAGTCCAATAATGCCAGGTACATTTTCTGTACCAGCTCTTCTACGACGCTCCTGTGATCCACCATGAACAAAGGAACGAAGCTTCAAGCCTTTACGGATATATAAGAATCCAATACCCTTTGGTCCATTTAATTTGTGACCACTGGCACTTAACATATCAATATGCATTTCGTCTACATTGATTGGCAAATGACCATATGCCTGTACTGCATCGGTATGGAATAAAATACCGTGCTCCTTTGCAATCTCACCAATTTCTTTGATTGGCTGAATTGTACCGATTTCATTATTGGCAAACATAACAGAAATCAAAATGGTTGTCGGGCGAATTGCCTTTTTTAACTCATCCAGCTTGATAACACCATTTTCATCTACATCAATATAGGTTACTTCTACACCCTGTTTCTCTAAATATTCACAGGTATGCAAAATTGCATGATGCTCAATTTTAGAAGTAATGATGTGATTTCCTTTTTCCTTGTAAGCCTCTACGGTAGCTTTAAGCGCCCAGTTATCCGACTCTGAACCACCGGCAGTAAAGTAAATATCCTTCTCGGCTGCACCTAAGGTCTTAGCAATAGCCGCTCTTGCATCTTCAACTACTGTACGGTTCTGGGATGCAAAGCTATATACACTGGATGGGTTACCAAATTTCTCTGTAAAATAAGGAAGCATTGCTTCTACAACCTCTGGTTTTGTCTTTGTTGTTGCTGCATTATCTAAATAAATGACTTTATTCATCTTCTTTTCCCGCCTTTAACATAAAATATTGTCTTTCTTTTTTTCTTTGCCTGCCGCAGCTTGTACCTCGCGACTTTCTTCTACAAGCTCCGAAAGCATAAGGTTATCAACAACCTCATTTATACTATCACTTATACGCTTCCACACATATTTTGTGACACATACATCAGATGCGTGACAGCTTGGTCCACCTATGAGTTCCGCACAGTCTACCGGATTTAAGTCACCCTCTAGTGCTCTTAAAATATCACCAACAGAAATCTCTTCGGCCGGACGTGTCAACACATAACCGCCCCTAGCACCTCTGGTACTTTCAACAATGCCTGCCCTTTTCAGCTTTGCAATGAGTTGCTCCAGATAGCTAATGGAAATGCTTTGCCTTTCTGCAATGCCACTCAAAGCAACCGCTTCATCGTCTCTGCTGTGCAATGCTAAATCCAACACTGCCCGCAAACCATAGCGCCCTTTTGTGGATAGCCTCATACAGACACCTCCTATGAATTCTATCACTTGGTCTTTCTTATTTGAAATCCAAGTATTTTAATTCCTACTATTTTAATTCCTATCAAAACACTTGGATTTGACCCAAGACTTATCTTACCATGACCCAATCTATATGTCAAGCTATAAAATAACGTGCACACTGCCTTGAAAAAAGTATCTATATTCCCCCTTGCAAACATGAATACAAATTCTTATTTCTGAATACAATAGAGCATCAGGAGGATTTGCCGATGAAGAAAAATCGAGTGCTTTACGGCACTTTAATTCTTACCCTTGCGGGATTTCTAACCCGAATTATGGGCTTTTTTTATAAAATATTCTTATCAAATACCCTATCCGAAAAAAATCTCGGACTATATCAACTAGTATTTCCTGTCTATGGTATCTGCTTTACTCTCTATGCCTCTGGTATCCAGACCGCAGCTTCCCAGATGGCTGCCAATCATCCGGACAAACGCCGTGTACTGCTTAGTAGTATCCTCTGTTCTCTTACTATTGCCGGATTTTTATCATTTCTGGTTTATTTCAAAGCAGACTTTATCGCAAAAACCTTTCTTTTAGAGCCTGCCTGTGCAAGCTCCCTTCGTGTACTATCTTTTGTTTTTCCTTTTTGTGGAATTACGGCCTGTATCAACGGCTACTATTACGGGTTAAAAAAAACAGCTACCCCTGCGCTCGGACAGCTGTTAGAGCAAATCATCCGCATTATAGCAGTCTATGGTTTGGCAGTACTCCTTGGCAAAGGGCAACTAAAAGTCACCTGCGAATTAGCTGTATTCGGTGTCGTACTGGGAGAAATCGCTGCCAACTTTTTCAGTCTTGCCTCCCTTTTTTTCTTTCCTCCCAAAAAAATACAGCCTGCATCCCATCTGCGTTCAACCCAAAGCATTTTAAAACAGCTCCTTTTACTAGCACTTCCACTAACTTCTACCCGTTTAATCATTAATCTGCTAAATAGCGGTGAATCTGTCCTGATACCGCATATGCTAAAAAGCTACGGATTGACTGCTACAGAAGCCTTGAGCCTGTACGGTGTTTTACACGGCATGGCTCTTCCTTTTATTCTATTTCCCACTGCCATTACCAATGCTTTAGCGCTCCTTTTACTTCCAACAGTTTCTGAAGCACAGGCATCCAGACAGACCAGCCGGATTCAAAGCATTGGCAACTTAACAGTCAAATACAGCCTGCTGATTGGTCTTTTTTCGACCTGCGTTTTTCTTCTCTTTGGAAAAAGCTTTGGAAATATTTTTTTCCATAACACAGCGGCAGGTCATTTGATGATGATTCTGGCATGGCTTTGTCCTTTTTTATATCTTTCCACTACCCTCGGTAGTATTATCAATGGACTTGGGCAAACCCATCTGACCTTTATCAATACCATTGTCGGACTTACCATCCGCCTTGCCTTTCTCTTTTTTCTTGTGCCAAGACGAGGCATCCATGGCTATTTGACCGGACTTTTAATCAGCCAGCTTATCATTGCCCTTCTAGATTTTCAGGCAGTGCATCAAAGCTTTACACTTTCCTTTCATCCGGTCGACTGCCTGTTAAAGCCCTGTATTGTGTTGATTTTTTCCGGCTTTTTCTTCTATCAGGGCTTTACTTACTTTTCTTCCCTTACCAACTGTAGTACCTTTGTTTTACTGCTGGCAACCTGCCTTTTGTTTAGTGCGACATATTTTGCTTTGCTTTTTGTTTTGGGAGTGGTACAAAGAGAGGACTTTCGTTTGTAAAACTTCCGATTTGTCGAGATGTTGAAATAAAAAATTATAATACAAGTAGCCAGCCCTGTGGTGTGGGATTAGGTTTTGTTTGCTGCACGCTCCTCCTTACCTAACTTTTAAGAGTTGCTAGAAAAATCTCGGCAGCGGCCTCGATTCACAAAAATCTCGGCAGCGGCCTCGATTTTAAGCAACTCTAAAAAGTGGATGTTCGGACTCGCTTTCGCAAATGCAAACGAAACCTAATCCCACACCGCAGGGCTGATTTACTGCAATTTTACTTTTTTTATTCCAGCATCTCGCCATAGATGTGTGTGAAAAGTCGGAACCTT
>JAILPF010000589.1 GCA_024699575.1 Acetatifactor sp.
AACCTCTCTATCATCATAGCGATCCATATTCTTTACTCTGTAAATTGCATCTGTCTTATATTGTGGTAACACCGACATAATCGTACTGTCCTTGCCAAAAAGCAAAATCGCTGCAAGAGTAATCCCTTCTCTTCCTGTGTCTGGATCAGTCAATATTAATCCTGAACTTCTAAGGATTTCTTCTTCATCCATATCAGCCCATGCATGGTTGTCCACTCTTCCGATTGCCATTTTCCTTGCTTTTTTGATAACATCAAAATCTATTTCATAAGTTTTATTTATTCCACTAATCAACTCATTTACGATAACGGCGAGAGTTTATCGCTTGCGCACCCGCCTATTTATCGCATCAGATTTAGATAGATTGTGCTTATCTGCTTTCTTATTTAAAGCATTATAGTCATATAAGGTGGAATACAAATAATACCATCTTTTATTACCAGATTTTTGGGATGGATAATATAGCTCTCCCCTATACGCTTTTTATATTTTTCCATAAAATTATTCAAGGACTTTGTACTATATCTTTTTCCGGATTTAACTTCAATCGGAAACATTTTATATTTTAATTTGCTATTATTAGAAATAATAAAATCAATCTCCATGTCATTTCTGTGCTTATCCTCATTATAATGGGTATAAAAATATAATTTATGTCCATTTGCCACCAACATCTGGGCAATTACATTTTCATAAAGCATTCCCTCATTAATTTCTAATTTTCCTTCTAATATTTGCTTATAAACCTCATTTTCAAGCAGTTCATTCTCATCAAAAGCATGACTCACAAGCAATCCTGTGTCCCCCATATAGCACTTGACATAACTTCTTGTTTCGTTTAATGACAAGCCCACATTAGGATCATTACACAAAAAGCATTCATTAGATATCATAGAATCTGAAAGCCAAAAGAAAGTTTCTTCATATTGATCTGCTTGACTACCATCTTTAATCTGTTTAAAAACAACTCGTTTTTCATGCTGCGATAAAAATCCTGGTATTTGATCATATATCGAAAGTACCTTACTTCTATATTTCGCACCTATTTTCATTATATCTTCACGATATAATTTAAGGATATCTCTCTTTTCCTTATCCGCTTGTGAAAAATCTTTTTTACTTTCTATAAATGCAATAACAGACATAGGCATTCCACCCACAAGCATATACTGATTGAATAACAGCATCGCCTGATTATGCATACTTCTTTCTAATGGTTCTTTTTTATCAAAACATTTTTTAATATACTCAATCAGCAACTCCTGATTCAGTGCTATTGCAAATTCTTCAAAATCTAAAGGATACATATTGATATGTCGCTCTTCCGATGGAATAACTATATTTTTAACGTTTTCCCTTATTGATATTAGTGAGCCTGTTTCGATATAATCATATCTCCCATCAGCTACAAGATATTTGATTGATGCTCTCGCTTGTGGAAACATCTGCACTTCATCAAAGATAATAAGAGTTTTTCTCTCAACAAATTTAGTGGAAAAATGAGTTTGTAATAACATAAAAAAAGTGTCCAAATCATTCATATACTTTTCAAAATATGATTCTACTTCCTTATCTTTTTTTGCAAAATCAATAATGATATAGCTATCATATTCATTTTTCCCAAACTCTTCACAAACAGTTGATTTTCCAATACGGCGCGCGCCTTCAACCATTAGCGCTTTCTTACCTTTACTTTCATTCTTCCATTCCAAAAGTTTGTCATATATTTTTCTTCTTAAAATCATAAATTCTTCCTTTTTATTATATACGCTTTTAATGCTCTAACTTTTTCTGGATTATACGCAAATATTGCTTATTGCTATTTTCCGATTATACGCATATTATAGCCCTATTTGTGATTATGCGCAAGTATATTTCTTTTTCAAATAAGATTATACGCGGGTCACAAGTTGAGAGCTTACCTTTTTCACACTGGTTTTCTAAACATGAATCTTTCATTTCATTGCCAATTTGACAATTTTGAATCGTTATTATAATAAGCAATATCACTATAATAAAGTTTCTTTTTATCCATATTATTCCAACCTTATTAACACACTTATTATCATTTTTTCACTTAACGCACCAAAAATATTTTTAGCAATCCTATAGTACTCTTGAGAAATAGTTTTATTATCTATGAATATTTGTGTTTTCATACAATATAAGCATAACTCTATTGCTATATCAATCGGTTCCTTCTCAGATAACACTATTCTTTCAATATTCTCTTTAACCACAGATTCAATTGGAATCGGAGGAACGTAACTACTTCCGCCTGTAGTAACCGGAACATTTCTGACGCGGCCTCCCTCTATAAAGAATCCCTCATTCACATATGTTGATGTCAGTTTTCCTGCTACTCTTTTTCGAACATAAAGATATTTCTTTTCGTTTTGACTTTTTATTTCTGGCGATCCATCATATGGCATTAAATTTAATCTTGCCTGACAATCCGCTTTTTCTTTTAGCAATTCCTGAATTTTAATTAAATCTTTCATAAAACCACTCCT
>JAILPF010000594.1 GCA_024699575.1 Acetatifactor sp.
TATGGGTACTGGTATAATGTGCATTATAAAGGTTAATCTCTGACTTAAACTGGTTGTCAGTAGGTCCTGCGAAGAAGTTCATGCATCCGTCGAATGCCAGCAATCTGTCGCCCATCTCAGCAACAGGGCGAACCGGAATATATACAAATACGTCATCATATCCGTGACCGTCTGTAATAGCCATCAGTTTTTCCTCTGCATCTGCTCCTGAGGAATTAAAATAAATCAGCTCAATGCCCTTGGAAGCTGCAAATTCAGGGCTGATAACGGAAGCTGCTCTCGCAAGCTTTGCATCATCCACATCTGTTACAACGATTCTCTTAGGCTTGTTTTCAAATCTAAGACCATAGCTTACAGCGCCGAGACCCATAGGTCCGCATCCACCCATAATCAGGATGTTTCCACCCTCTTTGGTTCCCATAGCATGATTATAGTTCTGCTTATTGGTGTGATAGTTTGCATGGTATCCACCGATGATACAGCTCATGGGCTCTCCGAGAGATGCCTGATAGAAGCTCTCACCGTCGTAAGGAAGAAGTGCATCCAGCTCCATAACCTCATGAGGCATGATAGCGTAGGTAGCATCACCACCACAATATCTGTAGGAATATCCGGGAGAATCAAGCTTACCCTGATAGTTCAATGCAGGCTGCAACGCCCATTTGTCTCCTACTTTATATTTATCCTTCCACTTGTCACCAACCTGGACAATGACACCGGAGCACTCATGGCCCGTAATGATAGGGTTCACATCGATATCCTGAGGTGCTCTCTTATGCTTTTTGCCCTGCTTTGCCAGCTTATAGGTGGACATACAGATACTGTCACTGATTACTTTTACTAATATTTCATCATCTTTAATTTCCGGAAGTTCAAACTCTTCCAGACGGAGGTCCATCTCTCCGTACATTCTGACTGCTCTTGTCTTCATTTTTTCATTCTCCTTCCTAAAAATACCAACTCTCTATTGATTTGTTGTAAACAACTCGTAAATTTCATCCACATTCATCCGCGTAATCTTCGCTACGCTTTCCTCGTCACTGCAAAGGCATGCGATGTTGGATAAAATCTCCACATGCTCATTGCCCACTCCCGCTATACCGATAACAAGTTTTACGACGTTGCCGTCGTCCCAATCTGTTCCGTCCGGAAAAACCAAAACCACAATTCCGGACTTTAAAATTTCACCACGCATCTCCTCTACTCCGTGTGGAATAGCTACATCATTACCAATCGCTGTATTGAAAATCGTCTCCTTTTTCATCAGCGCTTCTGTGTATTTTTCTGTTGTATATCCGCTCTCATATAACATGCGGCCTACGTCCTCAAGCACTTCTTTCTTTGCTTTTTTAGGACAGTTCAATATGATGTTTTCTTTTCTTAATATTGTGTTCATGAAATCCCTTCTTCTTATATTTGATTTAAAAATTCATAAAAATAGGTTTTCAGTTCCCTCTGCAGTTCTGTGCGAACCTGCTCTTCCTCCCCGTAGAGAATGGCCTGAACAAAGTTGTGATTATGCACCAGTGAACTGCTGACATGTCCTAAGATTTCGGCATGCATTTGCGATTCTCCGTCCATGGGCATCAGCATCAGGATTGCTGCCCGGATTCCTTTAAAATATGGATTCCGAAATCCCTCCCTGCCTGCCGGTGTACATGTGACAATCATCGCATCCCGCACAGCCTTTGTGCGGCAATGTAATAAACAAATGCCCAGCTCCGGAAATATTTGAGTATTCAGTCTCTCTCGTTCTTCGATTTCCCCTGCAACAAGCCCTGCTGCCGCAGCTGATTCGGTAACCCGCTCTGCTAAGAAATATACAAGCTCGGCGAACGAAAAATCTGCATCTGCCTCGTATTTCCGGTATCTGCGAATCAATCCTTTGATTTCTCTTGTGATAAAATTCGCAACGTCCAGTTGTCTGGAAAAATCATTTTCCTCTATGCCGGTCGGTGTCACACTACCCGGAACATTTCTTTCGGGCACATTGCTTCTCCGAACATGGGCATAGTCTTCAATCTTACATTCGATATGTGCCAGGTCGGCTGCTGAAATCAAAGGGCTTACCCTGATATAATCTGCACCCTCCTGATCCATATTCATGGTTGTGATAAAAAAATCTGTAGTTGAGATGACATAGGGTGTAATCTCCTCCCGACCATAGGCTCTAAGCATTACACGCTCACCCAGCTGAAAGGAAAGTTTTGTCATCATCAGCCGTGCCACCCCAAATCCACTGGCACATACAATTCCGATTACGACCTTTCTGCGGAATACATGTCGTTCACGGATTCGTTCCTCCGCAGCCCCAAAGTGCATGGTCAGATAACCGATTTCTTCCTCGCCGACTGTAAATCCCGTGTGTTTGGTAATCACCTCTGCGGCATGCCTGCTCTTCTCAAATTCCTTTGGATATTCTGTCTTTATTTCTTCCAAAATCGGATTGAATATATTCAAATGATTTTGAAGTCTGACAAATACCGGCTGCAAATGCACTACCAGTCCACGGACAAACTCTTCATCACATTTTAATTCATAGACCAATGCCGTATCATAGGCATTCATCATTTCATCCACCAGCTTTAAAAGCTCTTCCCCGCCAATGGAAAGTTTTTCTCCCGCATCCACTGAACCGGAATATCCAATCTTTGCACCTCTGATGTGCAATAGAATATAGGACAGCTCAACCTCCGGGATAGCGATTTCGAATTCTTCTTCAATCGCCTCTAAAATCCTCTTTGCCAGCTCATAATCTTCCCACGCCTCCGGATGATTCATAGGCAGGGCACCTTCTTCCATGGTACTGCCTTTCTGAATCCTGTCCACCGCAATCGCAATATGAAAGATTAGACCAATATAGGCATTTTCTGCCAAAGACTTTAACTTTGGCTCTTCCAGATTCTGTAAAGCCTCAAAAACTTTGTTGACGGTATCATTGCTTAACAGGGAGTAAATTCCTCCCTCCGTAGCATTCATCAACACTTTTGTGATCGCCTCATCTCCCTGTGGCAGTCGATACAGTCGGTTATCCATGTTCTCATGGATGAAACGACGCATAGCCTCACGGTAATTCGCTTCCGTTCCGGTCAAGACTACTCCATATCCCTGCCGTTTGTTAATGGAGAGATGATTCTGCTCAAGCCACGGTGCCAACGCTTCCATATCACTGCCGATAGTGGCTTCACTGACATCCAGCAGCTGACTGTAATAATACAGTTTTCTCGGAGTTCTGTCCCGGAGAAGCTCAAAGAGCAGATGCTTGCGCCTCTCTTCTTTATTACTTACATCCGGTTCACTGACACTCCCAAGTGCTTCCTTTAGTTTCTTTTTTGCTTCTTCACTTCCCTCCAGACACAAGCCGAGATTTTTCCGCCGCGACAGCTTCAAATCATTGGATGTGAGCACTTCCTCCATCTCGTCCAGATCCCGCTGGACCGTTCGCTTACTCACTCCGATGGTATCTGCAATCTCCTGCTCTGTCACACAAGAGGATGCGCCAAGAAGAAGGAGAAGAATCTGTTGAATTCTTGGTGGAACTGCCATAAAACAACTTCTCTCCTTTCTCAACGCATCCAAAGTGAAGGCTTAAATATTTACGTTTACTTTCTGGCTGCTACAATCTCCTCAACCAGCTGGCCGTATTCGGGTGCTGCCATGAAATTCGTGATTGTAACCAGTTTGGCGTTTGGTGCACTCTTCTTTGCACGCTCTGCCAAATCCTTGTGGCAGACAACAACGCCTGCGCTTGCAGGAACTTCGGAAACAGATGCATGTCCAACTTTAATGTCCTCGATGCCTGCCTCTTTTAATTTCTTCTGCAATACAGATGCGCCCATTGCGCTGGATCCCATACCTGCATCACATGCAAATACGATTTCCTTAACTTCTGCCAGGTTTACCTGCTTAGCAAGACCCTTTGCCTCAGCCTTCATATCCTGAACCTGCTGTTTTGCTTCTTCAAGATTTGCATTGTTGTTAGACATACGAACGATAGGAGCTGCTACTACGAAGGAAACAGCTGCTGCGATTACTACGCTAATCAATACCATGAAGGTAGAGCCCTTAGGAGCCATTGCAAGGAATGCGATGATACTTCCGGGTGAAGCAGGTCCCACAAGACCAACGTTGAAGATGGTGTTGAAGAACATGGTTACCACACTACCTGCAATTGTTGCAAGCAGAAGAAGCGGATTCATCAATACATAAGGGAAATAGATTTCATGGATACCGCCGAACAGGTGAATGATAAGTGCACCGGGTGCGGAATCCTTTGTGGTCTTATCTTTGGAGAACAACCAGTATGCAAGCAACACACCGGTACCGGAACCGGGGTTAGCCTCAATCATATAGAAAATAGATTTTCCGGCTGCCTGTACCTGCTCAGCTCCGAGAGGAGTGAAGATACCATGGTTGATTGCATTGTTCAAAAACAGAACCTTTGCAGGCTCAACAAAGATTGAAATCAAAGGCAATAAGCTGTGGTCTACCAGAACCTGTACACCGGCTGTCAATACACTGAGGATTGCACCCATGAAAGGTCCGATTAGGAAATATCCAAGGATTGCCATAATCATTCCGAGGATACCAACGGAGAAGTTGTTCACCAACATCTCGAAACCGGCTTTAATCTTGCCGTCAATCGCCTCATCAAATTTTTTAATGACCCAACCTGCGAGAGGACCCATGATCATGGCACCCATGAACATTGTGTACTCTGTACCGCAAATTACACCGACAGTAGCAATAGCACCCATTACTGCTCCACGCTGTCCGCCGACCATCTTACCACCCTGGTAAGCGATCAGAATAGGAAGCGCATAAGTCAGGAACGGTCCTACCATTGTAGCTAATCTTTCATTTGGGAACCAGCCTGTTGCGATGAACAGGGCTGTGATAAATCCCCATGCAATGAATGCTCCAATGTTAGGCATAACCATACCGCTTAGGAAGCGCCCAAAGGATTGGATTTTGGTTTTCATTTTCTAATACCTCCCTTGTAAGAAATAACCTTCGAGTTACTTTTTAACTACCTTCGTCGACGATAGGGGTTCACCCTTGATTTGATTATAAAA
>JAILPF010000595.1 GCA_024699575.1 Acetatifactor sp.
GATGGGTAAATATCACCCTCACGGTGACAGTTCCATTTACGAGGCTCTGGTTGTTATGAGCCAGGATTTCAAAAAGGGATTACCCTTGATTGATGGTCATGGAAACTTCGGGAATATTGAAGGTGACGGGGCTGCTGCAATGCGTTACACGGAAGCAAGACTTCAGAAAATTACGCAGGAGGCATTCCTGGCAGACCTGGATAAAGATGTTGTAGATTTTGTTCCCAACTTTGATGAAACAGAAAAGGAGCCATCTGTACTTCCTGTCAAGATTTCAAATTTATTGGTCAATGGTTCGGAAGGAATTGCTGTCGGAATGGCAACAAGCATTCCACCCCATAATCTGGCTGAGGTGGTGGACGCAACGAAAGCCTATATGCAGAATGAAGCCATCACAGTCAAAGAACTGATGCGTTACATAAAGGGACCTGATTTTCCCACAGGCGGAGTAGTCATTAATAAAGATGAACTGTTGGGGATTTATGAAACCGGTGTCGGCAAAATTAAACTTCGCGGAAAAGTTGAGTTCGAAAAGACCAAAGGCGGAAAAACAAACGTTATAATCACAGAAATTCCATATACCATGATCGGCGCAAACATTTCAAAATTTTTGATGGATGTAGCGGCCTTGTCAGAGACCAAAAAGACTCAGGATATCGTTGATATTTCTAATCAATCATCCAAAGAGGGAATTCGAATCGTCATCGAATTAAGAAAAGATGCAGATCCTGAAAACTTTGTAAATCTCTTGTACAAGAAAACTCGATTGGAAGATACCTTCGGAGTCAATATGCTCGCAATTTCTGACGGCAGACCCGAAACGATGAGTTTAAAACAGATAATAAAAGCGAATGTTGATTTCCAATTTGAAATTGCCACTCGCAAATATACGAATCTTCTCGCCAAAGAATTAGAACGCAAAGAAATACAGGAAGGCTTAATCAAGGCCTGCAATGTAATTGACCTGATCATTGAAATTTTACGAGGATCAAGAGATCGTTCCATGGCGAAAGCCTGTCTTGTGGAAGGAAAAATCGACGGAATCAAGTTCAAGTCAAAGGAATCAAAAATTATGGCTGCCCAGTTATGCTTTACAGAGAAGCAGGCAAATGCCATTCTGGAAATGCGTCTGTATAAATTAATCGGTTTAGAGCTTGAAGCACTGATTAATGAACACGAAGATACAATGGCTAATATTTATCGTTATGAGGATATCTTAGACCGTAGAGATTCCATGGCTCAGGTCATCATGAACGAGCTGGATGAATTTAAAAAAGAGTATGGTCGTAAGCGGAGAACAGTCATCGAGAATGGACAGGAAGCAGTCTACAAAGAAAAAGAAATGGAAGAAATGGACATTGTATTCCTGATGGACCGTTTCGGCTATGCCAAAACCATTGATTTGCCGACATACGAACGAAATAAAGAAGCTGCTGAAGCAGAAAACAAATACTGTTTTGTTTGTAAAAACACCGGAAAAATATGCATATTTACTGACATGGGTCAATTGCACACCATCAAAATGACAGATATTCCTTTCGGGAAATTCCGCGATAAAGGTATTCCGATTGACAATATCAGTAATTATAGTTCCGAAAAAGAAGAAATTATTTTTGTAACAAGTCAGACTCAGTTAAATCTCTATCAGGTTGTGTTCGTCACGGCACAGTCCATGTTAAAAATCGTTGATGGCGGAGAATTTGACGTGTCAAAGAGAACGGTTGCCGCGACAAAACTTGGAGATAACGATAAAGTTGTCAGTGTAATGACGATTTATGAGCAGAAAAATATTGTTCTTCAAACAAAAGATGGTTATTTCCTTAAATTTTCCATCGAGGAAATACCGGAGAAAAAGAAAGGTGCCATTGGCGTCAGGGGAATGAAATTAAATGAGAAAGATCAAGTTGAGCAAGTATACTATATCAAGAATGCGGAAGAGACTACTATTGAGTTCGGCGGCAAAAACCTGGTGTTAAATCACCTGAAAGCCGGAAGACGTGACAGTAAAGGAACAAAAGTCCGCGTATAAGAAGTGAGGAATTATTCATGAGAGTCATTGCCGGAATAGCAAGAAGTTTACCATTAAAAGCACCGGAGGGAAACGATACACGTCCAACTGTAGATCGCATCAAAGAAACATTATTTAATGTTATGCAAAATGATGTTCCGGGAGCTGTTTTTGTCGACTTATTCAGTGGAAGCGGAGCTATCGGTATCGAGGCATTGAGCCGGGGTGCCAAAAAAGCATATTTTGTTGAAAATGCTGCAAAACCATTAGCTTGCATAGAGCAAAATCTTGCTTTCACAAAGTTAGCCAATAAAGCAATTGTTTTAAAGCAGGATGTGTCATCAGCAATCTACAATATCTACGAGAAAGAGGTGGATATCATTTTTATGGATCCTCCTTACGATCAGGAATTGGAGAAAAAAACTCTTTCTCTACTCGCCGGTATGAAATATGTGACTGCTGATACATTGCTTGTTGTGGAAGCATCCTTAAAGACAGATTTTTCCTATTTGGAAGGTCTTGGTTTTAACATCGTTAAAGTCAAAAAATACAAAACAAATCAACATATTTTTATTCGAAGAATCGAGGAATGATATGAAAAGAGCAGTCTACCCGGGAAGTTTTGATCCGGTTACATTTGGACATTTGGATGTAATCAAACGCGCATCGGAAATATTTGATGTTTTAATTGTCAGTGTATTAAATAATAGAGAAAAGACACCGTTGTTTTCTGTGGAAGAACGTGTTAAGATACTAAAAGAGGCAACAAAGGATTTGCCCAATGTGCAAATAGACAGTTTCAGTGGTTTACTGATTAATTATGCCAAAGAAAATGATTTGCATATTGCCGTAAGAGGCCTTCGAGCAATTACTGATTTCGAATATGAATTACAGATTGCACAGACAAACAAACTTTTGTCCGGCGGGAAATTAGATACCATATTCCTGACAACAAGTTTGGAATATTCCTATTTGAGTTCCTCAAGTGTCAAGGAAATTGCAAGTTTTGGCGGGGATATCAGCAAGTGTGTTCCGGAATTCCTGATTCCTCAGATATATGAAAAATTCAATGCCAAAGGGTAAATAAGGAGAACAATATGAGCAGTAGAATAGAGCAGTTGATAGATGAAATAGAAGAGTATATCGAAAACTGTAAACCTAAGTTCATGTCCAATTCGGAAATCATTGTCAACAAAGATGAAATCGACGAGTTGATTCGTGATCTTAGAATGAAAACTCCTGATGAAATCAAACGCTATCAGAAAATCATAAGCAACAAAGAAGCGATTTTAAATGATGCGCGTGCCAAAGCAGAAGCATTGATTGCAGAAGCAACCATTCATACGAATGAATTGATTAATGAACATGAAATTATGCAACAGGCATATGCACAGGCTAATGAGGTTGTCACCATGGCCAGCAGACAGGCTCAGGAAATACTTGACAATGCCACAATGGAAGCCAATAGTGTTCGGGCTGCAGCTATGCAGTATATGGATGATATGCTTGCAAACCTCGGTGATATTATTAATTCATCATCGCAGGCTGCAAATGCAAACTTTGAAAGTCTGATTGCTTCCTTGAATCATTACGGAGAGATCATTCGCGCCAATCGAAATGAACTTCATCCGGCGGAAGATGATTTGGAAAGCAGTGAAGAATCTGAAAATCCGGAAAACATAGACGGAATTGACATCATATAGTTAAGAATATACAACCGGTTTTCTACGGAAAGCTGGTTTTTATTCTTTATAGACATAAAGGGGCCTTATGAAAAAACTTATTTATATCATTGCATTCTGTCTTCTTTTTTTAAACGGCACTCATGTATCCGCAGCTTCAAGAATACAGCCCACCCCAGATGAACCAATTGTAATTGTAATCGATCCGGGACACGGTGGTGAGAATGAAGGAACCATCGAAAATGGATTTTTGGAAAAATCCATGACCATGATTACTGCACAGGCTATGTATGAGGAGTTAAATTTATATGATAATATTGAAGTGTATTTGACCAGAACAGAAGACTGCGATATGACATTAAAAGAACGTGCAGAATTTGCCGCATCCGTTCATGCGGATTTCCTTTTCAGTATTCATTACAACGCCTCTGTTAAGCATGATTTGTTTGGCTCGGAAGTATGGATTTCTTCTGCCAATCCTTTTAATGCATATGGTTATCAATTTGGTTGCACTCAGATGGAAACAATGCAGGAAATGGGATTATTTTTAAGAGGTGTAAAAACCAAGAAAAATGATCGCGGAACAGATTATTACGGAATCATCCGGGAAGCAACACAGCTTAATGTTCCCGCAGTTATCATTGAGCATTGTCATGTGGATGAGGAGCGCGACTATCCGTTTTGCGATTCAGAGGAGGAGCTTGTCGCATTTGGTAAAGCCGACGCTATCTCTGTTGCCAAATACTTTGGGCTAAAGAGTGAGCTTTTAAATATTGACTATACCTCATATAGTGCGGAAAAACTTAAAAGTGCCGATGCGAATCATACTGTTTCATCCACAGAGTGGGACGATACTCCACCGGAAATCTGCAAGATTGAAACACTGAATGGTCCTGATGAAAAGGGAATGATCACTCTTCAAATAAGTGCAGCCGACTATGACAGTCCATTAATATACTATGATTACAGCTATGATAACGGTGAAACTTATTCTCCCTTGCAGATTTGGCCTGGCAGTAATGTGTTAAAAGGGACTTATACAGATACCTTTCAATTCACATTGCAGGTCCCATATGATACAATTCCTTATCTTACAGTAAGAGCATACAATCAGTTTGATACCTTTACAGTTAGTAACCAGCTTGTACTTCCGCTCACAAAATCGCCGGAATCAATCGCAGAAGAGAATAAAAAGCCTGAAGAATTATCAGAAGAGGACGCGGAGTCTGCAAAACAAAAGACAAAACATTTTTTTCATATTCCGTCTCAATTAAACAATGCAGTAAAGGACGTTGATCTGATTGATTTTTTATTAATCAGCATGATAATTGTTGTGCTCTTATTTATATCATTGCTGATTGCAAAATGTATTACCGCAAGTAGACTAAGGAAAAGAAGAAGACGTCAAGCTAAGAAGACTTTGGGAAATACTACTCGCCAAACACATAGATAACCAATCATTATTGATGTAATCACTAATTTATGAATCAAATATGTTTTGATGGACAATCGTGTTTCTCGTAGGCAGCTATTGGTTTGAGCAAGACATGACAGACCACCAAAGGACAGTGCGCAAAGCGAGAAAAACGGAGTTTTGTTTCCTGAAATTTTCAATCCTCCTGAAATTTCCATTATCTGAGCAATCAGTCCGTTGGAATATCCACAAATCAAATGCGGCAATATATTTATCAGATTAAATAAAATCATATAGCCTCCAAGCATTAATATGCTTTGAAGAGAGGAATTGATAGTAATATCAAGTTGTTCAAGGATATTATCCGAGAAATGTATCTTGGTTGTTTTTTCATGGATTTTGCACGTCATCTTTCGAAATAAAGTATAACGTAGAACAAATCCGTATACCAAAGGAATACCGTACATTCCCAGCAAGTATGGAATTTTCATTTGTCTTTCCAGAGTTGGAAGTGCATAGCTGATATAGTAAACAGGTCCGATATTGTTGCAGAATGAAAGTAGATAATTTGCTTCCTGTTCTGATATTTCCTGATTTTCCAATAATTCGACCGCAGTTTTGGCACCCATTGGAAATCCGCATAAAAACCCCATAAACATGCCATAGCATACTGCGTGCGACACATGATATATGGGATTAATGAGAGGATAAATAATCTTTGTAAATGATTTAATCAGATGCATGCGCACCATTACACCGGATAATATCATGAACGGCAGAAGAGCAGGAATCATTTTTTCAAACCAAAGGGACAGACCAAGCGATGCATATGCCATGCTCAATCTGGATTGAGATAATATACATGCAATTAACAAACCGAAGAACACAGAATAAAAATATTTCATCACTTGGCCACCTCCATAGAATTATATTCACAGGGAAAGATATTCATGAGACTGGATAAATTTTTATGCGAACTAAATATAGGTTCCAGAAGTCAGGTAAAAAAAGAAATTAAGCTTGGGAACGTTTCCGTAAACGGAAAGCTTATAAAAGATGCTGACCATCAAATTAACGAGGCATCAGATTGTATCACATACCGCGGGCAAGAACTGTCATACAGCAAATTTAAATATTATATGTTAAACAAACCTCAGGGTGTTGTAAGTGCAACAAACGATCTTCGTGAGACAACTGTGATTGATCTGTTGCCGGAGTCTTTACGCAAGAACATATTTCCGGCCGGACGGTTGGATAAGGATACGGAAGGCTTTCTTTTATTGACCAATGACGGAGAGCTGTCCCATCGACTTTTAGCGCCCAAAAAGCATGTAGACAAGGTCTATCTGGTCGGAATTTCTCAGCCACTTCGTCAGGAAGAGCTTGCGCTGTTGAGTGAAGGTGTGGATATCGGGGAGCAAAAACCGACCGCACCTGCCAAGGTAGAAGTAATCAGTGAAAAACAAATTTTGCTGACTATACACGAAGGAAAATTTCATCAGGTAAAACGTATGTTGGCTGCCGTAGGCAACAAAGTTGTGACATTAAAGCGAGTCACATTTGCAGGTATTCCCTTGGACACATCCCTTCAGCCGGGAGAGTGGCGGGAATTAACAAAAGAAGAATTAGAACAGTTAAACGCAATCGATTAAGTAGGGGTATTATATGATTCACGATTTTTTACCAATCTCCCGCGAAGATATGCAAAAGCGTGGAATTGAACAACTGGATTTTGTTTATGTTATAGGGGATGCCTATGTGGACCATCCTTCCTTTGGACCGGCTATCATCAGCAGAGTGTTGGAATCCCATGGTTATACCGTTGGAATTATTTCGCAGCCGGACTGGAAAGATGATAAAAGCATCACAATCTTAGGCACACCCAGATTGGCTTTTCTGGTATCAAGCGGAAATATGGACAGCTGTGTAAATCATTATTCTGTTTCCAAGAAAAGAAGAACCACCGACGCCTATACCCCCGGCGGAGTGATGGGAAAAAGGCCGGACCACGCAACTGCAGTCTATGGAAATCTAATTCGAAAAACCTATCGTGATACACCGATTATTATCGGTGGAATCGAAGCAAGCCTTCGCAGAATGGCGCATTACGATTACTGGTCAGATCAATTAAAACGTTCCATTTTGCTAGACAGCCAGGCTGATTTGATTTCCTACGGAATGGGTGAAAAATCAATTGTTGAAATTGCAGATGCACTGGATAGTGGAATTGCCGTAAAAGACATTTCTTTCATCCCCGGAACTGTATACAAAACGAAGGATATCAGTGGAGTATATGATGCAGTCACTCTTCCGGATTA
>JAILPF010000596.1 GCA_024699575.1 Acetatifactor sp.
GCAAGCATATGCTTCTCAATAACCTTAGGATATACCACAAGTCCGTCAACAACATTCAGGCACAGATCCAAGATTCCATCCACCGCAAGAAATGCTTCCGGAATGGACATTCTTTTGTTGGCAGAATCATCCAGAGTTCTCTCAAACCACTGGGTTGCAGATGTAATTGCAGGATTCAGTGCATCAATCATCACATATCTGGACAGGGAAGCAATTCTCTCGCTTCTCATAGGATTTCTCTTATATGCCATCGCGGAGGAACCAATCTGGCTCTTTTCGAAGGGCTCTTCCACTTCTTTCAAATGCTGCAGAAGACGGATATCATTGCTCATTTTATGTGCGGAAGCAGCGATTCCTGCAAGCACGTTGGCAACTCTAGTATCCACTTTGCGGGAGTAGGTCTGTCCGGACACAGGGTAACACTCCTTAAATCCCATCTTTGCTGCAATCATGGGATCAATCTTGTCGATTGTCTCCTGATCACCATCAAACAATTCCAGGAAAGATGCCTGTGTACCGGTCGTTCCCTTGGAGCCCAGAAGCTTCATATTATTCAGCACATGCTCCAGATCCTCCAGATCCAGGCAGAACTCCTGCAGCCAAAGAGTTGCTCTCTTTCCTACGCTTGTAGGCTGTGCAGGCTGGAAGTGTGTAAACGCCAAAGTAGGCTGAGCCTTATATTTTTCAGCGAAGTCAGCCAGCTCTTTCATCACATTCACAAGCTTTTTCTTCACTAATTTCAAGCCCTCGGTCATCACAATAATATCTGTATTATCACCGACATAGCAGGATGTCGCTCCAAGATGGATAATTCCGGCTGCCTTCGGGCACTGCTGCCCGTATGCATACACATGACTCATTACATCATGACGCACTTCCTTCTCTCTCGCCTTTGCCACATCATAATTGATATCTTCGGCATGCGCTTTCAATTCTTCAATCTGTTCATCTGTGATAACCGGTTTGCCATTCTGAGAAAGCCCAAGCTCTTTCTCTGTCTCAGCAAGTGCTATCCAAAGCTTTCTCCATGTACGGAATTTCATATCCGGTGAAAAAATATACTGCATTTCTCTGCTGGCATAACGCTCTGCCAGCGGAGTCTGATATCTGTCTGTACTCATGTTCTTCTCCTTTTATTTCCCAATGCTCGTTACTGCAGCTTTTTGCCTGTCAGCATTTCATAGCCCTGCAGGTAAATGGAAATCGTCTTCTCAACCACATCAGCAGGCAGCTCCCAATTGTTATCTGGGTTTGCTTTCAGCCAGTCACGTGCAAACTGTTTGTCAAAGGAAGGCTGTGCATGGCCGGGTTCATAACCGTCAACGGGCCAGAATCTGGAGCTGTCCGGTGTAAGCACTTCATCACCGAGCACGATTTCACCGTTCTCATCCAGACCAAATTCAAACTTGGTATCTGCGATAATGATTCCACGGGTCAAAGCGTAATCAGCACATTTCTTATAAATTGCAAGAGTGTAATCACGAAGCTTGGATGCATACTCCTCTCCCTTTCCCGGGAAACGTTTCTCAAGATATTCCACGCTCTGTTCATAGGAGATGTTCTCATCATGATCTCCGATTTCTGCCTTTGTGGAAGGAGTATAAATCGGCTCAGGAAGCTTGTCTGCTTCTTTCAGGCCCTCCGGAAGCTTAATGCCACAGACCGTACCATCCTTCTGATAGCTTGCCCAGCCGCTTCCTGTAATATATCCGCGCACAATGCATTCCACCGGCAACATCTCAAGTTTTTTACACATCATACTGTTTCCGTCAAACTTTGGCTGTCTGAAAAACTCAGGCATATCATTCACATCTACGGAAATCATGTGATTGGGAATGATGTCTTTTGTCAGGTCAAACCAAAACTTTGACATCTGAGTAAGAACGGTACCCTTCTTGGTCACAATATTTTTCAGAATGACATCAAAGCAGCTGATACGATCGGTAGCCACCATGATGAGGCTGTCTCCGTTGTCATAAATCTCACGGACTTTACCTTCTTTTACCGGTTTCAATTCCTGTACACTCATTTTTTCTCCTCATTTCCGCGCATTAACTGCGCAACTGAATTTATTCCACCTATTAGCTAATCAGATTTGGCGGAAAAAATCAATAATAAATTTTATTTTTCTCAAATTAATATTCTGCACGGTCGTATTGTTCCACCATGTCCAGAATCTCTTGTGCAAATACGGGATACTCATGTGCAACATCCATCACTTCCACTCTTGCAGTCTTGGCAACATCCTGATTATAGTCCAACTGTTTTCTGAGCGCCTGTCTGCGAAGAATCAATTCATGGCGAATTTCTACCATCTCTCTCGGGTCCAAAAGCGCTCCGGTCTGTCTCACCCATCGAATCGGATCTTTCACACGATAAGTTGTCAACAGTTCCACGAGGCGTTCTCTGTAGTAATCCGCCTTCTGTTCGATTTCGACAAACTGTTTTCTCTCCTCTTTCTCCTGCAGATACCTCTCCCATTGTTTCTCCAGCTTGGAAGCCGAGTCTGTCTGATACTTTATATGCAGGTAGTCCAGAAGGTTCTTATTGTTAACATACCGTATCTTTACTTTATTCTGCAGCTGTATCAGTTTATTGATGGATAGTTCCACGCTTGTCTGTTCTTTATCCGCATCAATGTATTTGACGCACAAAACCGTAATCGCAATCGCCGCCGCCATCACAGCAATCAAATCTCCGATATATGTATCCATCTGAAAACCAAATTGAAGAATTGCCAAAAGTAAAATGCACATTCCGAGAGCTACCAGAAAAATAATTGCCATCCCCCTGAGATTTGCTTTGTGTGCGTCCAATTCGCCACGTCGGTATTCGTAGGCATGTCGCTCTCCATTAAGACGACGCAAGTCCTGTTTCACCAGTTCCGCATAATGCTCTTCCTCTTTCAGTTTGGAAATCCCCTCCTCAATCTCCGTCTCCTGCTTTCGAATACGCATATATTCTGCGTCATCCATAGGATTTTTTCTGTCGCGGTATCTGTTGCGCTCATTTTCCAAAACATCCAAGCGATGTGCTATATCATTAATCTGCTGTCTGTCCTCAGCCGGCAGTGCCTCAATTTCCTCCATGTCAGTCAGATAAGCCGTTACTAAGGAATATTCCCCCTTTAACAGTTCCTCTTCCTTGGATGCTTCTGCAATCTGTTCCAGACAGCTTGTAATATAACGTGTTCGTTCCTCGTCATCATAGAAATTCACTTCATCCCTTGCATATACAAGCTGATCCAAATCTTCAGAATCCGGAGCTTCTCTTTTTACTCTTCTGAACAAATTTTTCCAAAAAGCCATATGTACTCCTAACCGCTTATACTTTCACGATACTTATCCTTTAAGCTCTGCGCTATATTTTCCAACTCTTCATAATATTTTTGTCTTTCATTGCCGCTATGCCATTCCTGAAGCTGTTCCAATCTGTGATGCTCTTCGCTCTGTTTGTATTCCCCCTGCAGCTGTTCAATCCTCTTCTCCAACGCCAAAGACGGCTCATAGCTTTCTGCCTTTGTCGCAAGAAAGGAAAGATAATCCCCCTCAGCCATAGACATTCTCTTGGCCGCAAGATAACTCTGATAATGACGCTCATCCGCTTCCACAGCGTTCGCCTGTAGAAAACAGGACGCCGCCCCGTCATAGTCAAGCAGCGCCGCCAGTGCAACCCCCTTATTATGTAAAATCGCAGCTTTGACGCATGCACCAGGGAGCCTTTCCTCCCCCGTATCCGCCTTCTCCCAGTTGCTCAAGAGTTCATCATACTGTCCAGCTGCACTCAAAAATTTCCCCTTTTTCACCATATAATCCACTTGATTTTTACGTTTCTCCAGACTGCTCAGCCCCGATCCCTCTCTAAGGGTTCGTTCCACCTCTTGTATCACTTCAGCATCATATAGTCCCACATATTCCATTATCAG
>JAILPF010000597.1 GCA_024699575.1 Acetatifactor sp.
TAATCTCTGCTGCCTTCTCCAGAATCTCTGCGTGAGGAATGGGAGTTGCTGCGATTTTGATGGTTTCTCCATTGCCGGGTACAATGTCCAGTGCACCTGAAGCTTCAGCAGTTGCCTCTACTTTTCCGCCTTCTACAACCAGAGTATCTTCATAGTCTGCGCCGTAGGTATCAAGAAGAGTTGCCTCATAAGCAGCATGGAAGAAGTTCTCTTTTCCAAGGCTTTCGATTTCACTGTTCAACCAGTCAAGTAAAGTGCTGTTGCCTTTGGAAACTGCCGGTGCAATGGTATCCTGGCTTCCAAGGGAAGGAATACCTACTGTGTATCCGGGATTTTCCAGCGCATATGCAATAACCTCTGTGTTGTCATTCGCCCATGCAACTCCGGTTCCGTTCTCAAAGGATGTCTTTGCAGTTGCGTAGGTGTCAAATTTCTGCAGCTTAATATCAGGATATTCTTTCTCCAGATAGGTCTCTGCTGTTGTTCCGGAGATTACAATCACCTGATCGTCTGCACCAACCTGGTCAAGACTTTCAATCACATTGTCATCATGGGATACAACTCCAAGTGCTACATTCATGTAAGGTAATGCAAAATCAACTTTCTGTGCTCTCTCTTCTGTTACCGTAAAGTTAGCTAATACGATATCAACCTTTCCTGTCTCAAGATACTCCACTCTGCTGGCAGCCTCTGTAGAAACATAATTGATTTCTACTCCAAGGTCTTTTCCGATTCTCTCAGCGAAGTAAACGTCGTAGCCTTGATAATCTCCGTTCTCATCCACATATCCAAACGGATTCTTATCTGAGAAAACTCCGATATTCACTTTTCCGCTTTCTTTTATTTCATCTAAGGTTCTGTAAACCTTTGTGTTATCCTCTGTCTGTGTCTCAGTTGTTTGGGCATCTGCAGTTTTTGTCTGAGCATCTTTTGCTCCGCAGCCTGTCAAGGATGCTACTCCAAGTGCCAGTGCCACTGTACCGGTAAGTAATTTTGTGAATAAATTCTTTTTCATAATCTCTCTCCTCATTTCAGTTATTTTTGTGTATGTGTCATCAAATGGCTGCTTCGCAATCGCTTGAAAACAAATGCCTGCTTCGCAGTCGCTTGAAAGCAAATGCTTGCTTCGCAGTCGCTTGTTTTCTGGGCTCTTTTTTACTCATAGAAACAATGTGCTTCGCACATTTCGTCGCTTCGCGACTTTTGTTTCTATTTCGTATACGCTCGCTGAAAACAAATGCCTGCTTCGCAGTCGCTTGTTTTCTGGGCTCGCTATAAATAAAAAAGCCCGGGAGGTATATTTTACTCCCAGGCAATGGCTGCAATAATAAATATCGTTTATTATTATTATTCTCGGGTGCACGACAAATGAGCCATACACCCAGCCACATTGTTTGCCTGGGAGAACAGCATTCGACACATACACATACAAAGTTTTACATCTGAAACAAATACTGTCTTTTTCATTTGTCTTGCTCCTTTCATTGATGATAGCGTTATATTACACCACTTTTCCTACCATGTCAATAGGTATTGTATACTTTTTTCATTATTTTTTTAATTCACCTAAAATAGGCTGAATATACTGTTTATCCGCAATATCGTAAGACTCTGAAATGATGGCTCCCTGCTTTTGTTTATCCGGGTCTGCATCTTTTTTTAACGCAGATGCAAAGGCCTTCATCGCAAGTCTGCTGAATAAGTTCATTTTATCATAAGCAATTCCTCCCGGGCAATAGAATATCTTGATAAATTCCTTTTGCTCCGATGTAAGCATATTGTCTAGTGCAGTCTGGATTTCCGGGTTCTCCATCGGACTTGCTCCCACGCAGAACACAAGAAGCTTTTTGTCCTTCCATTTTTCCGCCCTTTTGAAATACCAATCTGCTTTTACAACTCTGCCGGCCATCGTCCATCCACCATACAAGATGGCATCGTATGTATCAAAATAATCTGCATTCTTCTTTTTTGCCCGGCTCAAGCTTATCAGTTCAGCATCCGTTTCCTCCGCAATCCATTCTGCATATCTCTTGGTAAAACCAGTCTGGGAGGAAAAAATAATTAATGTTTTCATACTTCATGGCTCCCTTCGTTTATGCAATACAACGACTTTGGATCATGATTGGTGCTGCCGTTGTACTCTGTTAAAAGCAGTCCTTCCTTTTTGGAAATTGCACTTTCAATTAATTTCTTAGTAAGTTCCGGCACATCATCCCGTTTTAAGGCCTCATCAATCTCTATCCAAAGCACTTCATTGTTTTCATCGCCTTCCGATTTTGCTACCCCTGAAATATAATCTGCCCGAAAAGCAATATACCAAGCATCCTGGGGCGTCTCCCCATAGTTGACATAACCTCCTGGAATAATCAGCTTGCCGATTCCAACCCCGTAAGTGTGCCTTGCCAATAGAACCTTATTTTCCCGAATAACTACTCCGGTTACGCTCTGTCCCCAGTTGGTATTGTCCTCGTTCATAAGCCCTCCCTGTCCATCAGATTAATATTCGAAGGATTTTTCATCACTTTCGACTTTTTTGCTCAAGGATGCCCCACCCCTATACATTTCCGGGAAATCTTCCTCCATCCACGTCTCATAATACTCCAATACATCCTTATCATTTTCACAAGTCCTGTACGTATACTCTATCCCGTTAGCAGCCTTTGCCTGTACTTTGAATCCACCCGTAGCAGTTGCCTCAAGGCTGATAATTTTATCAGCATGATCCTGTGTAAATATTCCGTCCTTCATATGCCCATAGATGATGTCCGAATCCGTAAACTGTACATCATATTCAGGAAATACTGTTCCATCGTCTTCATATCTCATGGATGCAGTTTGCCATGTTCCCGCAATAGAAGGCACTGTGCCTGATAAAGTATCCTGTCCGGAAAGATAATCCCACACATTAAAGCTTTCATCCGTTCGCTCTTCTTCCGGAGTTATCCCCGGAACAAACTCTGTAACATATGTTTCTCCTGAAATTGAATCGATATAGTAGCGAATCTCGGCCCCTGTATACGACCTGAATAAAACCACTATTGTTTGTTCATCGCTTGAAATAACTGACCAATAAACCGGATATTCTCCGGAATTGACTATATCTTCCAAATCAGGATTGCTTTGATAACAATAACTTTGGATTGCAGAGAGTGCCTGTTCATCCGTGAGCTTGTTTTCTCCATTTCTGTCAATGAGCACCAGCGTGTTCATAATATAGGCGAAACGTCTTCCAAAGCCCTCAGCACTCTCAAAAGAGTAGTGCGCCGTAGCAACCAGACTGCCATCTGTGGCAGGAATAATATACACCATCTGTAGCAAGTCAGGCGTTCCTCCACCTCCTTTTGCATCTGATGCATCGATTCTTATACAACTGCCCACATGGTCGAGCATAAATGATTCTTTAATGATGTCATAATCCTTTGAAAGTTTCTCACCGATGGACACGGAAACGGTATCTGCATCCTCCCGGCTGTATGTCACCTCAAGATAATTTTCAGGTTTTTCGAAAACATCATAGATGGAGATGAAACTATCCCGGTTTATTTCTTTGTGTCTTATGAATCTCTCATAGTCATAGTCCATCTCGAACCCGAGTGCCTCGTTCCTGACATGTTCATATTTGACTGTCTCTTCCATGCCTTCCACTATGATAACCTCTCCGAATCGCTCACCATCCAGTCTGCCGTTTTCGGCAGCCCCGTCCTGTAATTCATCTGATTCGCCCTGTTCGTTAGTATCGGCAGGTTCGTTATCCGGAACAGGCTCAGACGGACTGACAGGTTCAATAGTCATGGGGAGGTCACTTGTCTGTGGCAAATCGTTATTACTGCCGCACCCGCCAAGCATCGTCATCATCAGGGATACCATTGTTATTGACACTATTTTCGTAAAAAACACTCTTTTCTTCATTTTCCGGCTCCTTTTAATATTGGTCAAATAAGCGCCTCTTTTTATTATCACATTTCTATTCTACAATATTCCAATACATCCAGTGGATTCTCTGCCTGAATAAATCCGGCTTTTCGTCTCAATCGCTGCCTTGAGCCCTCTTTCAGATACCACACTGCCTGAAGTGGCTGCATCCCCAATTCGGATGCAGTTTCCAGCTCCAGACTTCCGCCATCTCCAACATAAAGGCACTCCTCGGGTTGCACTTCCAGACGATTCACGCAATTTATGAAGATCCTCTTATCCGGCTTCTGCATGCCCTCCTCATAGGATAAAAGCGGCACATCAAAATATGGAAACAGGACGCTGTCCCTGATTACCTCCACTTCCTCCGAAAAACAGTTGGTAATCAATCCTAACTTGATACCCTCTTTTTTCAATGCTTCAAGCATTGGGACAATCTCTTTGTGAATATGCCGAAAACAGTCTTTCTTTACACTTTTTCTTTTATCCACTACTTTCGAAAACAATTCCTCCGAAAATAGCTGATTCGCTTCAAGAATCTGTCTCACAATCTCTTCCAGACTGATTTTCCCGACAGTTCTGTCATCTCCACTCAGGTCCCATATCTCGCGAAACTTTTCCTCAGGTATTCCCATATCTTCCGCCATATGTTCCCCAAAATATAAAGGACTTTCATAATGCGTAATCAAGGTCTCAAACATATCGAAAATAACCGCTTTTATCACTTTTTCTTCCCCTCAGCTTTTCACAGTCAATATTTCCTGTCACTTAGCTTCCTTTAACAAGTCCTCTGCAGAGACATTAAATAGTTTTGCCAGTGCCATTAAATTCGTTGTGCTGGGATCGGATGCTCCGCTCTCCCATTTGGAGACCGCCTGACGACTGACACCTATTGTTTCAGCCACAAACTCTTGCGTCATTTTACTACTCACTCTATGCTGCTTTAATACTTCGCCAAGTGTTCTGGCATTTTCTGATTTTTCTTTTCTGACGGAATCTGAATTAATATACTTTCGCAGTGATCTGATA
>JAILPF010000598.1 GCA_024699575.1 Acetatifactor sp.
TGCTGTAAGTGCCATTTCTGCTACGATGGTCACCCAGTCATCCGTTGTTGTCTTATCACAGGAATAAACTTTACTGTATGTTCTGTCATATCCTGCGTCGCGCCATTCATTGCACACATTTCTGTCGTTGTCGGCAGGCGCACGCCATACGGCAAATTCAATTGGTGCCTTCAGCAAATTGATTCCATTTTTCTCAATCAGCACAGGCACACCCTTCGCTGTATCAAACACGACACGAACATTTTTCGCAAGAATCTCGTAACCCCAGCCCAGTTCTACGCACTCCACAGATGCCGGCGCAGCTTCACTCAAAGTCGCATTTTCTTTTAGGGTATCGCATGTTTCCGGTCCCAGAGGGAGCTGGTCGAATCCCAGCGAATGTCCGGCAGTTAATAAGCCTCTCTCGCTGGCGGTTTCATAGGTTATCCACAGGTATTTGTTTTCCCCTGATAATTCTCCACAGTATTCAGCGACTTCCTGCACATTGATTTGAACTTTCTCATGAGGATGCAATGAGGGAACTTTCAGCAGTTTCGGTTCTGTGTAGGTCTTGCCGTCACTGCCTACAACATTATATTTCACAAGAATTGTCTCTGAAATGTCTGTAAAGTCCAGCTTGTTTTCCAGTTCCAGCATTCCTTCATCTGTTAACTCTGCGCGGATTGGACGATAGACCTGTTTTAATTCTTTCAAGCCCGTATGGGGTCTTCTGTCCGGATAAACCAAACCATCCATGCAGAAATTACCGTCATGAGGGAACTCACCTGCGTCACCGCCGTAGTGGTAAATTGCTTTTCCATCTGATGTTTCACCCTCGTAAGTCGCGTGGTCGCACCATTCCCAGACAAATCCACCCGCAAAATTATCATGCGAATAGATTTCCTTCCAATATTCCTCAATGTCCCCGGGGCCGTTACCCATAGCGTGAACATATTCGCACAACACCAGTGGCTTACGCTGTCTTACATCCTCACAGTACGATTTACAGAATTCCGGTGAAGCATACATGTAGCTCTCCACGTCCAGCATGGACTTGTCATTTTTATAGCCGTCCGTCTCATGTACAGCACCCTCATAATGAACCGGTCTGGTAGGGTCCAACTTTTTGCAAAGTTTCCCGCCCTCTTCCATATTGGGACCGTATCCGCTTTCATTTCCCAGAGACCACATCACGGTTGCAGCTGCATTTCTGTCACGCAGGACATTTCTCTCCTGCCTGTCCAGATATGCCTCCAGCCATGCCGGATCCTGAGAGAGAATTCCCACGCCGTCGTCCAATCCCGGACGTCTTACATCCGCCATACCGTGTGTCTCTAAATCCGCCTCGCTGATGACATAAAAACCATACTCACTGCACAGTTCAATAAACCACGGTGCATTGGGATAATGGCTGGTACGGATTGCATTCACATTGTGTTCCTTCATCAAACGCAAGTCCTTAAGCGCATCCTCTTTTGTAACCACATAGCCCGTAAAGGGATTGGAGTCATGTCTGTTCACTCCCTTAAATTTAACCCTGTTGCCGTTTACACAGAATACTCCGTTTACAATGTCAATCCTCCGGATTCCCACTTTTTGTTCCAGAATCTCATCTCCATCATTTTCGATGATTTTCAGGGTATATTGATAGGGGTCTTCCGCGTTCCACAGATGTGGATGCTCTACCGCAAAAGTAACTTCGCCTGTTTCGGAAAGCTTTTTTGATTCCATTAAGTTGCCTTCCCCGTTATACAGAGCTACCTTCACATCCGGCACATCCTCTGTGCAGAAAAGTTTCACTTCCACATCTGCTCTTTTATTTTCCAAATCAATTGGAGTCGTCACCACATAATCACGCACAAAATTCTTAGGGCGTACCAGTAGTGTAACATCCCTGAAAATTCCGGAAAAACGGAATTTATCCTGATCCTCCAGATAACTTCCGTCACACCATTTAAGCACCAACACGCTGAGCCTGTTATTGCCGGCTTTTACCTTCCCTGTAATCTCGAACTCACTGGGACTGTGTGACACCTGGCTGTACCCCACAAACACACCGTTCACCCAGACATAAAAGCAGGAGTCCACGCCCTCAAAATACAGAAAGCTTCTCTGCATCAAATCCGCTTCGTCCAGTGTAAAATCTTTTATGTAGCATCCGCAAGGATTTTCATCCGGCACAAACGGCGGATCCACCGGGAAAGGATAACGGACATTGGTGTACATCTTCTGATCGTATCCTTTCATCTGCCAGCAGGACGGAACCTCCATCTGCACAAAATCTGCACTTTCAAAGCTTTCCGCACAAAACGCTTCCGGCACTTCCCTGATTTGCGGAAACCACGCAAACTTCCAGTCTTCTCCGGACAGAAGTCTGGTTCTTTGCATCTTTTTTTCGGACACCGGCTCGTAAAAGCAACGAGGTGGCATGGTCCCAACATGCAAAGTCTTTAAATTTTCATAATACTTCTCGACTTTCATAATCCCTCCCGTTTTTAGCAAACACCACGATTTTATGCTTGCTATATTTAATCATGTCTAAACTGCTCATAATATGATATATCGTATGGCATATCATTTCAATCGTCCATATCTTATCTTGCACTTTAGATGTACAAAAAAGACTGTAAAAGGAGGAATTTCCCTTTTACAGTCTTTTCTCTTACTTAATTGCAGCTGATATCGTCGATGATTCTTCTCTCTTCATCCGTAAACGGTCTTGCCTTCAGCATACCCACACTGTCAATAATCTGAGTGGGTTTGGATGCCCCAATCAGCACACTGGTGATGTCACCATCACGCATAATCCAGGAAAGTGCCATCTGTGCCAAGGTCTGACCACGTTTTGCAGCCACATCCTTCAGAGCACGTACCTTTGCGATGGTTTCGCTCGTAATTGCACTTTCATTTAAGAATACGCCGCTAGTCTTCACACGGCTGTCTGCCGGAATACCATTTAAGTAGCGGTCAGTCAGAATTCCCTGCTGCAAAGGGCTGAAAGTAATAATACCGATTCCGTTGGCTGCTGCATAATCTTTTAATCCATCCGTCTCAATCTGTCTGTTGAAAATAGAGTAGGAACGCTGGTTAATGATGAAGGGAGTTCCCAGCTCCTTGAACATCCTTGCGGCTTCCATGGTCTGCTCCTTGTTGTAATTGGAGATACCCACATACAAAGCTTTTCCGCTTCTTACGATGCCGTCCAGCGCATGTACCGTCTCCTCTAACGGGGTCTCTGGATCCCATCTGTGATGATAGAAAATGTCCACATAATCCAATCCCATTCTCTTTAAGCTCTGGTCCAAGCTTGCCACCAGATATTTTTTGCTTCCACCGTCACCGTAAGGGCCGCTCCACATACCATAACCGGCCTTGCTGGAGATAATCAATTCATCTCTGTAAGCGCCCAATCCTTTTTTCAAAATGGTTCCAAAGTTCTCCTCTGCGGAACCGGGAACGGGACCATAATTGTTTGCAAGGTCAAAATGTGTGATACCTTTGTCAAAGGCGGTATAGCACATTGCCTGCATGTTGTCAAAGTTGTCCTTTGAACCAAAATTATGCCACAGTCCCAAAGAGACTGCCGGAAGTTTCAAGCCGCTGTTTCCGCAGCGGTTGTACTTCATTTCCTCGTAACGTTTGTCATTTGCCTGATACATATAATCTCCTCCTTTTTATTATCCGAACAGGGTTAAAATTCGTATTTGTCTTTCCTATAAATCCATTCGAAAAGTCCAGTTGCCAAAAGTGTTGCCATTGTATTTAAGCATTTCTTCTTCAACAAGGGAATCACAAAATTATGTATTGCATCTGAGCCAACACCCTCCCCCTGATGTTTCGGAGCCACCGCCAAAAAATACAAATGCCAGCGCGGTTCCTTTATCCTTTTGACAACAACTTCCGTTCGATTGGAAAGATTCATAAACTGCAGGGTGTTCTTCAGACCGAGGCGAATAATCACCCCCATCATTCCGCATAACGCATAATCCCAAAAACCAACAGGCTTATCTGTCGGTGCCTCTACAATCACCAAATCAACAACCCGGCCGTCCACAAAGCCGATATAGCATGCATCCCGGCGGATTGTTACTTTGAATATGCCCTTCATCAGATGCTCATATAAGCTTCGAAACTTTTTTTCAGATTTAAAATGCCCCTTAAAAATGTCAAAAAAGAGCGGATAATTTTCGAACGCCTCCATGAAAACCTCTAACACTTCCGCTTCGTAGGATACGTCATATTTTTTATACTCAACTGAGCCAAGAGCTAAAGTGTGATTCATAGCATTCCCCCATTTCATTACAACCACACAGCCGTTCAAAAGTTACTCCGGCTCGCCGTGCGCAGAATAAACATCACCCCACACACTTTCGCAGAGGTCGGTGCAGTAGTCCAGTGTGAAGTTGCCATCCTGAGCGCAGATAGCATTTTCTTCTGCCAGTGTTTCGCTGTATTCCGAGAGAGGGTAAACGGTAACGCCATCTTGTCCGTCTGTCAAATGGCAGACAAGAGGCTCCACACCCCAGTCAGAGATAAACACATTTCCGCTGTCCAAATCTTTTTTCAGCGTTACATCCGCCATACCTCCCACCATGCGATTAGCTACTCCTTCCCCTGTTCCCGAGGTCCAGTTCACAAAATTGCCAAGGGAATAGTACACCAGCATCTCGTGACCGGTGTTCTCATCCTTCACCCATTCCACGGGTTCTATCACATGGGGGTGCGTGCCCAGCACAAGATCTGCGCCGCCTTCCAGAAAAATCTGCGTCCATTTCTTCTGCATGGTGTCCGTAGTCAGCAAATACTCGGTCCCCCAATGAGGACACACGACTACAAAATCTGAATTTTGCTCTGCTTCCTGTAAATCTGCCTCCACCTTGCTTTGCTCCAGCAGGCTTACCGCATAGGGCATGTCTTCCGGAAGCGGAATCCCGTTGGTACCATAGGTATAATTGAGAATTGCAATGCGGATACCATTCTGCTCATAATAATAAATATCGTCGTAGGATTCCCGGCTGTTGTGGATTCCCAACACAGCAATATCCGGATGATTCTCCTCCCAGAACGTGAGACAGTTTAGAATTCCGCGCTTTCCTTTGTCCATTGCGTGATTGGTTCCCTGACATATCACATCAAAACCTGCATTCACTAATGTATCCCCGATTTCATAGGGGGCATTAAATGCCGGATACCCGGAAATTCCTAGTTCCTCTCCGCCGATAATCACTTCCTGATTCACCAGTGCCAAATCAGCACTTCTTATTTCTTCCCACGTATGTTCAAAAACAGCATCAAAGTTATAACTTCCGTCCTCCCGCTTCGCGCTGTTTTCCACCGGGGTGTGCAACAGGATATCACCTACCATGATCAGCCGTAGCGAAGAATGGTCGGGCAGTGCCTGCTCAATATTTTCCTCTTCCGCGAGCTGTTTAACTTCAATCGTTTCCTCTTGAAGTTTTTCGGCTTCTTCCAAAGTGGTTTTCTCCGTCTCCTTCACTTTGTATTCGCTCACCTGTGCCCCGTTATGTCCACAGCCTGACTGTATGACAGCCAAGGTTAAGCACAGTGCAACACCGACGCCAAATCCTCGTTTTCTCTTCATCAGACTCCGTCACCTCAATCTGTTTTGTGCACAGCACGTTCAGTTAATATTATATAACAACTGAAACAAATTCGCACTCTTTTTTAGATTGCAATTCCTCGCCTTTTCCTGTAATATCCGTAATCACTGTTTCATTTTAAATTTTATCTGAATATTGTTCCGATTCATGGAAGATTCCTAGAATGTAGACATCTTTACATTGAATTTTATAGATTAGAATATATTTTTTCGAGATTTTCTATGAAATGAACAGCAGCCTGCTCATTTTTGATGTGATGGAGAAGATGATGTAGCAAATTTTGCATCCTTTCATCAGCTTCATCTGTGATAATTAAATTATAAGTCATACATCTCCCTCATAGACGTCAACGCCTGTTTTGCATCCTTTGTCTTTCCTTCTTTTATCTGCTGTTCTGAAATTTCCAATTCTCGATACATATTTAGTTTTTTCATTGTCTGCTCATAGATTTCCATGCTCATGATAACCATATCTCCATAACCATTTTTTGTAATAAATATTGGTTCTTCAGAGTTGTGACATAAATCCGATATCTCCGAAGTGTTTTTTAAATTTTTAATTGGAATTATTTGTGGCATAATTATCTCCTTTTCACACCACAATCATAACACATTATGTTTTTCAGTCAAGTAATTTCTGGTTAGTTGCCAACATTTTTCTGCCATGATAAAATGTACCTACAGTACCTACGGAAATAATAGTAAACGATTGAGGGGATTTATATTATGGAAGAACGTTTTTATATCGACTGTGAAGATGATAAAATCAGAGAAATAGCAAGCAAGATGACAGATGTGTCAATCGTTAAAGTAGAGCAAATCTGCGAACGATATGGGGAGGCTGATGAGGATGTCCGCCACTATGACGCATATGTCATAGTCCTCCCGGATAAGACCTGTATTCTCAAGAAAACCAACGAGCGCGAACGGTTTAACTATGAGCATTTTTTATCCAACAACACATTTGCTGTTCCGGATTTTTACGGCTCCATAAAAGATGGTGATAACATCTGGATTCTTGTGGAGAATGTCACCGGATGTGATTTAAGAGATATGACGGACGAAATCACTTTGAAAGCTGCTGAAAGTCTTTACAATATTCAAAATCATTTCTGGGGAAGCTCCGAGCAGGATGGGCGTTTCGAAATCTATCTGGACAGGATCAATCGTCGTGCCGATTATGTAAAGAATCACAAGCCCGAACTTTATGATACATATCATCTCTTTGTAGAAAGACAGTCCACCTGCCCGCGTACGCTGAGTAATGGAGATTTGCTCCAGTTCAACGCTATCTGGACAGGTGAAGCTGTAAAAATCATTGATTGGGGCTTTGGCGGCATCATGCCATATTCTCTGGATATCGCAAGATTTCTTGCACATGCTACCGAAAATCGAGCTACCTTTCCATTCTACATGACAGACACCCAAAAACTACTGTTCCTTGACACCATGTATGAGAATCTGACTCAGAAACCAGCCCGTGAGCAGTTTCTCAGAGACATCAATCTGGCACTGTTGAACGAATGTGTAGAATTTGTGGAGGCTGACGAAGATGAAGACGGCTGGTACTATGAACACGCCCTGGCGCTGGCAAAGAAAATCTAATGGTACCTTCCTATCCCCTCCGACCGATGTCATACATGGACATTATGGTGAGCTCTTTCTTAAGCTCTTCCAATGTCAACTGTTGTCCGACAGAATTCTTCTCAATCGTGATCTCCACCTTGCGGTCTCCATGTATATCAAACCAGTTATCGCTAAAAACGCAGTCCTTGTGCTTTAAGTCCAAACATACATCCTTCACATACACATCGGAAGAAAACGTAAGAACAAACTCCGATGTGTTTTCTTTAAAGGCAATATCAATCGTTGGCTCCAGATATTCAAAATGCTTGAATTCCACGAACTGCATGACAGAGTCCATCACTTTTCCGTTTGCATCTTCCAACAGATATTCCACGTAATATTTTCTACGGTCTGTTTCCATTCTAAAGGTGTCTGAGAAATCAGTCTTTGCCACGCAGGAGGCAGAAAGCGCATCCACTGTGACTTCGAAGCTTTCCTCCTTCACCACATGGGCACGGTTATCCCGAAGTCTCCAGCTGACTTTCCCTGTAAAATCACTCATTGTCTCATTGGAGATATGGAACTGTACCACATCTCCATCTTCCACCGCACTCAAAAGCACCGGTGCATAAAATCTCTTGCAGAAATACTGCAAAGCTTTCCAGCGTCTGTCATAGTCGATGCTGGACCAGGAAACCGTGGGATTGCTGTCATTCAGCTGCCAATAAACAGAGCCCATGCATCGACCTCTGTTGCGTCTCATGTGTTCCACATTCATACGGATTGCTTCTGCCTGCATCAGCTGGGTCGCGTATATCAGTTGTTCAAAGGAGGTTGGCATTCTCAAACACTGCATATAGAACATAAGCTTATGATTTCCATCCACGCATTTATGATGTACCTCCATAGCAGGGGAATACAGATTGCAGTCCTCCGGAAGCAGTACGGTGTCCAGAGTTTTCTTATTGGGCAAAGCTTCAAAACCATACTCTGAGCAAAAACGGAAGTAATAATTAAACACATCCTTCATAGGCTTCATACCATGCCAGACATCCCAGTAATGCACATCGCCCCTATTGAAGTCATTGGCTGCAATGCTGTAATCTCCGCTGGATGGAGAGCTGGACCAATACATGGTAACCCCGTCATTTTCATTCACAGCATCCTTGATGATATGCTCAAACATTTCATCATAGTCTTCCTTCAAATCTTCCTCCTGCGGAATCCCCCAGCACTCCCATGCAGTCTCCATCTCATTGTTGCCACACCACAATCCAATGGATGCATGGTTACGGATTCTACGTACATTTTCCTCCGTCTCTATCCGGATGTTTTCCTCAAATTCCTCGTCCAGCAGATAGACTGCACAGGCAAAAAGGTTGTCCTGCCATACAATCAGTCCATACTCGTCGCAGGCATCGTAAAACTCATCATCCGGGTAATATCCACCACCCCACACACGGATACAGTTGAAGTTCGCCGCCTTGCAATGGTGTAAAAGCTCTCTTGTATGCTCATGGGTGATGTTCGGAATGATGTTGTCCTCCGGTATGTAATCAGAACCCATGGCAAACACCTTGACTCCATTGACCTGGAAACAGAACTCCTGTCCCCATTCGTCATTTTCCCTGCTGATGCGAATGGTGCGCAGACCGATTTTCTTTTCATAGCTGTCCAAAAGTGTTTCGTTCTCTCCATATACCGAAATAGTTAGCGTGTAAAGATTGGCCTCTCCCAGACCGTTGGGCCACCAGAGCTCGGGCTGGTCGATTTCAAATAAAACCTGCTCCCCGGCTTGATATCCGCCCTCTATTTTTTGCTCCACAACATCACCCGACACATCTGTCAGTTGTACTTTTACGCAGTGTACTCCGGCAGTATTCCCACCAAGCTCCGGCACAATCGTCAGTGACACATGATTCGGCTCATGCTTTTGCTGCATGCGGAAATTTTCCACCTGCACAGCCTTTGCGTCATACAAGAAAACTCCTCGATAGATTCCCATATCCGGCAGGCAGGGCCCCCAGTCCCAGCCAAACATGTAGTGGGCTTTTCGGATATACTGATAGCCCGGCAGTGTAATCTCATCCTGTCCCCAGATATGACGCTTCGCAATCATTTTGTCCGCATACTGCACAGGAGAGTAGCATTTGACCGTCAACTCATTCTCGCCTTCTTTTAAGCAATCCTTTACAGAGAACTTCCAGACACGATGCATGTTAGAGGCTTTCCCCACAAGCGTTCCATTCACATACACGTCAGCCAGCGTATCCAACATTTCAAAGCAAAGCGTCGCATCCTCCGCATTTTGCAATGCCTCGTCCACAAAAAACGTCTTACGAAATACGCAGTCCTTTCCGGACAATTTCATGGCTTCCTTCTCATTTTCCCTATAGTAGGGATTCTCTATCCTTCCATTTTTTAACAGGACAGAATACATACTGCAAGGCACTGTTCCTGCCTCCAGCAGTTCACCTTCCCACTCCATTTTCCAGCCTTCATTTAATAATTGTCGCTTCATATTTTGTAACCCCACTTTCATTTATAAGAACATTGTCATATACGGCGGAATACATATTATTCCATTTTTCACAATTAAATTTTTCGGATGAATAATATAGCACTCACCGATTCGTTCCCTATATTTATCCCTGAATCTCAACAAAGAATTTGTTGTATATCTTTTCCCTGATTTCACCTCTATCGGATAAACTTTATACTTTAATTTGCTATTATTGGATATTATGAAATCTATCTCTATGTCATTTCGATGTTTTTCCGATGAATACTGGGTGTAGAAATATAGTTTATGCCCATTCGCA
>JAILPF010000014.1 GCA_024699575.1 Acetatifactor sp.
AGAAGACTTTGATTTTGGCGAAGCCGGTGAAGAAGGTTTTTACATCTTCTAATAAGCATCGTCTTCTTCGCATGCCCGCCACTCAGCGGGCAATTTTTTTCAGAGGTTCTCCGGCAGAAGAACTTTCCTATAAAGCAAAAAGAATGCCCGTTACGCATCAGCGGATTGGGCATTCAAAAAACTATAAATTCTTTCTGAATCTTCTGTAGCTGAACAATGCTCCACCTACACCGGCAAGGCAAATCATAATTCCCATTAACGCAAACATCGCGTGTTCGCTCGTCTTAGGAGATGCTGCTCCTTCGGCAAATACAAAGGTACTAAAATGTGTCACCGTAAAGGTCATTGTACGATCAGCGTTGATGACAGGCTTAATTACTTCAAATGACTTACCATCCTTGTTATAATGAAGTACCACCAGTCTTCCCGCATCAAATCCATCCGGGACAGGCATCTGAATCGTAACAGGTACTTTCAACTGACTGACTTCTTCCTTCTCATTTGTCAGCTTGATATCGATTGGCAGTGCATTCTTATAAACCAAATCATTGACTTCCACATTCTGTGATGCGTCGGATATTTTAAGCGTCACTGTTTCCCCGGCCTCAGCATTCAATCCTGCTCCGATTACCACCGGTTCTTTGCCTCCGAGCAAAGCCGAAAGGTTCTCTGATACTTCTGTGGTTACGGTAATTTGATTCTCGATAACATAGGTATCCTCCAGTTTCTTCATCTGAGTGCGGACAGTTTTATCACTCTGCATTGCCACGCTAAGATCATCCAAAGATATATCCTTGGTAATTTTCTCCAACTGCACCCGGACACCTTGTCCCTCTTCATTCAACTCTGTCTGCAATAAACCTCGAACTGTTCCTGCAATCTGTTTTTTCTGTGCATTATTCAGCTTGCTTTCATAGGTGGGCTTTTTCTGAGCTGCTACTGCTTGTGCAGCTTTTTCTTCTGTCTGCTTATTGTCAACGGGCTGACTGGTTTCAGGCTGGATTGTCTCAGCCGTTTTTTCCTCAGATGGTTTCTCTACAGACGGTCTCTCTTCGCCATCCGGAGCCGTAACTGCCGGAGTATCCGCCGGCTTATCAGTAACCGGTGTATCGGAGGGTTTGTCTGTTACAGGAGGTTCTGCCGGTTCTTCAATTTCCTCTTCATCAGACATCTTAAAATCAATATAGTCATAGTTGACATCTCCGGCCACGCCAACCTGAGATGAACTGTTTACGAAAGAAATGGTACTTGTTCCTGCATTCAATGCAACATCTAAGGTAATCATAATTCACATCGCCCTTCTGCCCACCCGCTGCTTCTGCCTTATTCTGGAAAGCAATTCTGTTGATTCCCTCATGAAGGTCAAGCGTAAGTTCTGTGCTTCCCCAGGTTCTCCAGGAACCGGTGGAGGGCAAAGATGTAACACCAACCTGCTCACCATTTAAGTAGGTTACTGCCGCCTTTTGACCATCACTTTCACCGAATCCGTTAGCATATCCAAGATGCAGTGTATAATTACCGGCAACATCTGCATAAACAGTAAAGGTTAACATTGCATCTCCATTGCTCATACCACCGACGAATCCGTTATTATAATATCCCGGATGCTCTGTCTCAATTCTTGCACCGTTTCCCAACATACAATTGGCTGCATCATATCTTCTGTCATTTCCATCATTGACTGTAGTGTAAGGGTCATAGGGTTCCGGAATCACCGGATCTGCCAGAGAATACTGGCTGCCATATTCTGCATAATCCGCCGGATTCTGTTCTTCCTGAACCGGCAAAACTGTTGTTGCAGGAAGTCTGAGTCCACCATCCACACTAAAACGCTGAGAGTCTTTTCCTTCATCCTCAGCGACGCAAAGCTTTGCACCTGCTTCTCTGGAATCACCGATTACGGTAAGCACCATATCGTACTGTCTGTTGATCAGCTTATAGTAATCCCCATCCTTTTCCAGTTTCCACTGCTGTGCAAGGTCATTGGCATTTTCGTCCGCAGTCACTGCTGTATGATATGCTACTCCACCGACCGTCTCCTCGCGAAGAGAAATTCTCTTGTTTCCATAGGTTCCCTTAAAGGACCAGTATCCGTTTCCAATATCCACCAGCTTCCATTTCTGATTGTTGTTGCCAAGATAATGCCAAAGGTGAATCTCTTTTCCTGCGTCCGGTGAATAACCATCGATATCCAAAGACATTCCACTGTTCTTATCACGCACAACATATACTTCGCCTGAGATTAGTTTTCCAATCTCCGCTGTTGTTGCACCGGATGCAAATCTGTCTACAATCATTTCATCAATATTGAAGCACCCTGAATCGCCCTCATCACGTCTGTACTCTACAATATTTTTACCGGCTCTTAAATACACTTCCTCTGTGGTCTCATTCCAGGAATCCCAGCTTGAAGAAGGCGGCAAAGCCACTTGCTTAACCTTTTGTCCATTGATATATAAGGACATTGTAATATCATGGTCATAAACTCCGGCATAGCGCAGGGTCACTGTATGCGTTCCGCTGTATGCCACATTTGCTGTAAATTTCACAGAATTGCCGACCTGCTCAAATCCACCGACAAAACCGGTACCATCATAATAGAGGTGATTGCTCTGAGCAGTCACACCGTTAAGAACTGCATTTTCTGCCTGATATGCCCAGGGAATTCTTCTGGATAGATGCAGGTTTCTAATCTGCAGATTTCCCTTCGTACCATCCGCAGATACTCTGGTTAACTCCAGGGTGTTGGCACCACTGCTTAACTTCACTGTAACAGTCTTCTCTGCCTCGGACGCTGCTGCGAAGTTTACTGTCACTGCTTTTTCTCCGTTTACATATAAATTGTAATCCGCGGTGTCCGCAAGGTTCAGTGAGTAACGGAAGGAAACATCATAAAGCGCTTCTGACTCCACATGGGTTGTCCATTTAGACTGACCGACTTCAAACAGTGCATTCTCAGCGATTTCAGTCACACACTCAACCACTTCCAAATAGTCATAATTGACATCACCTGTTGAACAACCATTTACAATTTTATTTGAAAAGGCAATTGTATTAGCTCCCCTAGCAAGTGCTACCTCTATCTCCGTACTGCCATAGCTGGTCCATCCACCGGTGTTTAAAAGTTCTACCCCGCCCAAATGTTGACCATTTACAGCC
>JAILPF010000041.1 GCA_024699575.1 Acetatifactor sp.
GATATTATGTTAAATTAGCTAATAGAGACAGGAGAATATATGTATCTACATATGATGTTTCTTCTTCCAAATATAAAAAATGTTTGGTAAATTTAAAACGATTAGTGTGCTTTTATAATCTGGCAATAAATATGAAATACGAAGATGCGGAATTTGTTGATGATATAGGAATGGGATGCTTATGTGATTATATAAGAGATTTGTCGAAAAGAGGTATTTATCAACAAGGAATGCTAGTGCCTGTTTTAGTATGTGCATGTTTAAGTGAAAAGAAAAAAGAAGAAAATGCAACAATAATAAAAGAGATGTTATGCCAATTGGAAATAGATTCAAAAGAACAGTCCAAGTCAATTAAAGTTAGTTTACAGATTCTCAGAAATCTGTATGGAGATGACTTGAAATTTAATAAGATGGAGTATGAAAGAATATTGTCCGAATTGTTTGAGCAGTGGATGTTTATGTGGTAAAGAATGGAAAGGGATAATCGGTAGAAGTTTAGGATTGCTACGATACGGATAAATGAAGCGTTTGGAGGAAAGAATTTTGATAGAAGCACTTGTTGGTTGGTTCTTAGATGTTATAAGTAATGGCATCGGCGAAAAATGTAAAAGAAAAAAAGAGATACAAAACTTACAAGATAGTACAAGGCAAGAAGTTGCTAGAGAGGTAAAGAGTGATTTATTGGCTTGTATAGAAGAAATGAATGAGCAATTTAAGGATTTTGAAAAATTGATCGAAAAAGGATTTTATAGCAGTTGCGATGAATTTATTGAATTGTGTAATCAGTACATAGAAGAACATTATTATCATACAGCAAAATACAAAAAATTAGAAATGGATTTGCCGGATGATGGAGGTTTGGATGAACTCTTACAAATTGTAAAAATGGAGAAGTTTTGTTTGGATATATCATCAAAAAATGTTATGAGTGATGTATATTTTCGAACGCTAGACGAAGAGAAGAAAAATAACATATTACAAGAATTTAGAATGATGTCGTTTAAATACTCTGAGTTATATTCAAAATATGATAGTGCTTATTTGAAAAAGGTGTTATCGGCATATGTAAATGTAAAAAATAGAACACAATCATGAAACAAGAAAACATTGAATGAAGTGATATAATACGCGTTCTCTTGACCAATATTCGGGTTTTAGGGGCTCCCCTAAAGTGAACAGCCTGGCTGGTCAGTGGTACTGTCGCGTAAAGTGTATGCAACTTTATGCGTATCCTGTTTATTTCGCAGTCCAATTACGTTGGACAAAATTCAAATTCTGAGACTGTAGACAGCATGGCTGAACCCCTTGATTTTACTGGATTTCTTCGGTCGGAGACGCTGACCAGTGTAAAGTGAAACTGGGTTCCGGTCGGAGACGCTGACCAAGGCAGTCTCACTTTTTGAGACTCTTTTTCCAGAGGCGCTGGAATCATAGAAAGTACACTTGCGGAAAGAAAATATAAGAGAATATGTTTTGTTCAAAAGTCATCAACAGAAATGTTGGTGACTTTTACATTTTGCTCTAAATTTTTTTGCCGGATTTTTTCCGTTAGCATTTTTTGACTCCAAGTAATAAGTGATAGGAGAAAAAGTTGAAGAAAATTTCATGGAATTTTTGCAATCAGCTTTTTTTGACCCTAAGTACTAATCAGAAGGAGGAAAAGAAATGCAGAGGAAGTGGTTAGAACATTTTTGCAAGTACAGACATATTTGTGAGTTCCTTGGCAATGAGGGCAAGGAGAAAGAGGAAATCAAAGAGTATTTGATGCAGGAGTTGGGATTGCCGGAGGCGACTGCCCGGTATCAGATGCAGAGAGCGTTGGATGATGAGGATGGAATCGTCAAGAGCTTCGGTTGGAAATTCTATTTGGACGAAGATAAGTTCAAAGCGGTTATAGAGGATTTGCGTTCCATCTATCCTATCAGGCTAAAGCCTTATCCATATCCGCCCAAGGAGGAAACAGAGGCAAGGGATGGATTGATGAAGATGAAACGGAAATATGCAGCTCTTGAGCTGAAGTATGAGTTGCTCCGTTATCATTATTTAGAAACACAGGCATGGTATTACGATGCGAAGTCGGACTTGGCGGAGGCACAAGGTAATGGAACAGAATCGTGTAGGTATTTCGAAAAAATGGATGAACTGTTGGGACAGGCAATTAAGTTAAAACAGCAACTTGAGGAAAGGGGAGTGAAGGTAGATTGATGATGGATAAGATTGATAAAAAAGCATTACTCAATGTGAAAGAGATGTGTGAGTATTTAGGTATCGGTCAGACCAAGGCGAGAGAACTCCGTGCTGATCCGAAAAACAGTTTTACCGTCCGTATTGGGAACAGACTATATGCACACAAAGGAAGGTTGGATACATGGCTACTAAATCAAATTTTGTAAGTGGCAAATGTGGCGTTTATGTATTTGCGATATATACCAAACGACACGCTGAAATGGTTGAAAAATTCAAGGTTTTATGGTAGTATGGAGGGGATATTTGATGTTTCCTTATCTAAGCTACAGCCTAGAAAGGAGGCACAAATGGGGAAATCCCTTAATGGTAAAGAATTAGGAAAAGGAATTTCACAGAGGAAGGATGGTCTGTATCAGGCACGTTTTGTAAATCGCTTCGGTAAAAGAGAGACGATTTATGCGAAAACGTTGAATGAGATTCGACATCAATTAAGGACAGAGCAGTACGAAGACGAGAAGATGCTTAATGTCATAAGCAAGGAAATGACTCTGGATGAGTGGTACGAGATTTGGATGAATACCTGTAAGAAGAATTGCAGAAGCTCTACAAAAGAGACATATGCAGGTCATTACAGAAGAATCCAAAAGGAACTTGGTTGGATAAAGTTGACCAACCTAAATCTCATCGTATTACAACAGGTGTTCAATGAACTTAGAAGTGACAATGAGCGGAAGAACTCTAAAAAGATTTTGGCTGATATGCTGGAAAAAGCTATTGATGCAGAATTGCTAATCAAGAATGTGGCGAAGCAAATCAATACCAAGGTCAGTCAAGAGGAGCAAAAGGAGCGTCGGGTACTTACTGTCAAAGAAACGGAACTTTTTCTAAAGCAGGCAGAAACGAGTATTTATTACAATCTCTTTATTGTGGCATTAGAAACAGGACTTCGTATCGGAGAATTGATGGCATTAACATGGTCCGATATAGACATGAAAAAGAAAGTGTTGTATGTGCGGCATACATTGTGCTATTTTCGTAAGGGCGGAAAATACACCTTTGAAATGCACGACACTAAGACGAAGAACGGCAGAAGAACCATTCCGCTCACGCAGAAAGCCTATGAAGCTTTGCGAAGACAGAAGGTTCAGAAACTGGAAATCGAACTGAAAGGCAGAAATGCTCCCGAAGAATACGAGAATCTGGTGTTTGTTACAAAGAATAACAGACCGACACAGCAGTTTATCGTACAGGAAGGAATCGAAGCCTGTGTCCGCAATATACAAAAGGAACATCCGGAATTTGAGAAGTTCTCACCACATTGTTTTCGCCATACCTTTGCCACGAGAGCAATCGAAAACGGAATGCAACCAAAAACTTTGCAAAAGATATTAGGACATGGTTCCTTGCAGATGACCATGGATTTGTATTGTCATGTAACAGATGATACCTTGTTTGAAGCAATGAGATTGATGGAAAAAGTGGTGTAGTGGTTGAAGAAAGTGGTGTAAAAATGGTGTAGTAGCACATTTTTAAGAAAGAGAAAACGGCGAAAAGCCCGTAAATACAGGAGGTTTAAACAACATGGAAGCTTACAAACAGGAATT
>JAILPF010000076.1 GCA_024699575.1 Acetatifactor sp.
TCAGTCACGGTAGAAGGTTCTTTAATAAAGAACTCCAAAGCTTCCGCACGTCCGTCTTCCAGTTTATACAGGTTTTCCACATTACTGTTTAGAGATTCGTTCATGGAACGGGCATATTTCAAAATCAGATCAGCAGTCTGCAATCGAGGATATGCAATGCTGTCCAAAGGTAAATCATTCAGTACGCCGCTGAAGTTAATCCGGTTGATTTTTGTAACAATTTTGGCATGGGATGCTTTCTTTGCAAAGAGGGAGAGGAGAATATTTTCCTCATCCAGACCGGTCAATGCTGCAAACCCATCTACAGAAGCCAAACCTTCCTGTAATAACAATTTCTGGTCCGTTCCGTCGCCACAGATGATGGTAGCCTTAGGAAGAAGTTCGTTTAATTCTTCACAGCGTTCCTGATTCCAATCGATAATCTTTGTCTGAATACCGGCAGACAGAAGACGGGAGGCAAGGTAATATGCCAACATACCGCCACCGACAATCATTGCAGTGTGGACACGGCTGGTACCGATGCCGATTTTACGGAAGAAGTCCATGGCATTGACGGGAGTAGCTAAGATAGCGACAACATCCCCTTCGCGGAATACAAAGTCACCCTTTGGAATCAGTACTTCCTCACCTCTTGTCACCATGGAAACCAAAACTTCGCATTTTAAAGTAGAACGGATATGAATCAGCTCATAATTGTTTAGCAGACATTCTTTCGTTACGCGAAAATGCAGCATTTCAATACGTCCCTTAGAGAAGGAATCAATTTTAACTGCTGAAGGAAATTGAAAAATACGTGCAATTTCGGTGGCAGATACGAACTCAGGATTGATGATCATTGCAAGTCCCAGTTCTTCCCTCAGAAAAGCTACCTGCTTAAAGTAAATCGGATTACGTACGCGTGCAATTGTCTTACAGTGTCCGGCTTTCTTGGCGAGAACACAGCAGAGAAGATTCTGCTCATCAGAACCGGTCACTGCAATCAAAAGATCTGCGTGGGAGATGTCAGCCTCCTGTAGAACCTGATAGCTGACACCGTTTCCGACAATGCCCATTGCATCCAGATCGTCTGTAATGGAACGGACTTTTTCCTCCCGTTCATCTATCACGACAATATCGTGATCTTCGCGGTTTAGCTGCTCGACAAGTGTATAGCCGACTTTACCGCATCCGACAATAATAATTTTCATGATTAAACCTTTCTTGATATCCCATAATTTAAGCGGGTATAATTCATACCTGCATCATTAATTATATTAGTATAACACATATTATGGAAAAAGAGAAGATGAGACGTAGGGCATTTACTTGTCTCGCGGCTTCGTGATATAATACAGGAGAAAGGGCGGGAAAATAAGAGATGAAAAATCTGAGCAGAGATATTAAACGAATTATTTTATGCGTGATAGCAGGAGTTGTTTTTTCACTCAATATCAGGACCTTTGTTCACACAGGCGGGCTGTTGCCCGGGGGATTTGCCGGTGTGACATTACTGCTTCAACAGGTGAGTGAACAGTTTTTTCATTTTAAACTTCCGTACGGACCGATTTATATTCTGATGAATCTGTTCCCAATCGTATTAAGTTACAGGAAAATCGGGAAAAAATATACGGTCTATTCCTGTATTACCATTGGGTTGATTGCTGTTCTGACAGACTTGATTCCGCCGAATATTATTACCCAGGATGTGCTTCTGATCAGCGTATTTGGTGGAATTATCAATGGCTTGGCTACCATGCTCTGCCTGAATGCCGGCGCTACCAGCGGAGGAACGGATTTTATCGCTATATTTATTTCCGAAAGATTTAAAGTGGATGCATGGAATTATATTCTGATTTTTAATGCAATTGTTCTGATCTGTGATGGTTTCCTATTTGGATGGGACAAGGCTTTGTATTCCATTATTTTCCAGTTTGTGTCCACGCAGGTACTCAGTGCCAGATATAAGAGGTATAAAAAAGACACCTTGTTTATCATTACGGACCATCCGCAGGAGATTGCAAAAGTAATCAACGAAAAAACCGGACATGGCGCAACGGAGATTGATGTGCTTGGAACCTATCAGGAGACTCCCCGCAGAATGATTTATTCTGTAATCAACGCGGAGGAACTCAGGTCGGTGTTACGGGATATAGCAGAGATTGATCCCAAGGCTTTTGTCAATGTCATGCGTACGGACAGACTGATGGGACGGTTTTATATGAGACCGAATGATTAAAGACGAATAATGATAGGATACATTCAGAAGCGGAGGATGGACCTCCGCTTTTTTTGCGTGCATTTATTTCTGACCGGTTATTCGATGAATTAAATGATATATCATTTGAAAAAAATGGGGTGCACAGAGAATGCAACATATGAAAAGAAAAGAAAATGAAAGGGACAAAATTCAATAAATTATGCAAAATATCCATAAAGAAAGAATATTGAAAAAAAGAATTATTAAAATCTTACATTTGGGTTGACAGGTAACATAATAATATATATTATATAGTTAATGATATAGCATTTACTTGGTATCAGGGAGGAAAGGAGAAGCACTCGTTATGAAGAAGGAAAAAGCAAAGAAAAACGGAAAGGCCTTCTGGAAAACAGAAACCTTCCAGGGTTACATGTTTATGATTCCGACGCTGATCGGATTTCCGTTATTCTGTCTGTATCCCATGATTTATTCTTTGTACTGTTCATTTTGTGATTGGGATGGTTTTAATCCTCCGAAATGGGCGGGCATTAAAAATTTCAAATATATTTTGACTATGGACCCTATTTTCAAAAAATCCTTGTTGGTTACTTTTGAATATGCATTGATCAATGTGCCTGTTATGTTGATTTTGGGCCTGGCACTTGCGGTGCTGTTAAACAAAAAGATCATCGGTATCAAAATGTTCCGTGTGCTGTATTATCTGCCCACCATCATTCCCAATGTTGCAACGTTGATTTTGTGGCAGTTTATCTTTAAGAGTGATACCGGAATGTTAAACGGTGTGCTGAGACAGGCCGGGTTGCCTGCCGTAGGGTGGCTTACTGATGATAAGGTGGTATTGATATCGCTGAGCATTATCAGGTGGTGGACAGTGGGAGGTACCATGATGGTCTTCTTAAGCGGTCTGCAATCTGTGCCGGCGGATTTATATGAGGCGGCTGAGCTGGATGGCGCGGGGGCGTGGGCTAAATTTAAACAGATTACCTTCCCCATGATTACGCCGATTTTGTTCTTACAGCTGATTACCGGTCTGATCGGTGGTCTGCAGGCATTTAACGAAGCGTCCGTCATGACCAGCGGTGGTCCGAACTATGGATCCTATTTTATGAATTATGATATTTATCTTACTGCATTCAATGATGCAAAATACGGTCGTGCCTGTGCGGAAGCATGGATTCTGTTTTTGATTATCATGGTGTTTACGGTGATTGTATTCAGATCTTCCGAAACATATGTATTCTATGAGAATGAGTAGGGAGGTAGATGAATATGCACAGCAAATCGAAGAGAGAAATCGGCGGTAAGCTGATTCGGTACATATTGATTATTTTTTTTGGTATTCCCATGATTATGCCGGTGCTTTGGATGGTTACCACAGCCCTGAAGGATAACGCAGCGGTATTCAAACTTCCGCCACAGTGGATTCCGGAAAGCTTTCATTGGGAGAACTTTACAATCGGTCTGGCGAGAGTTGATTTTTGGGCAAGATTCTTAAATACATTGATTATAGCATTGCTCTGCATGGTGGGAGCCATCGCCAGCAGTCTGAGTGTGGGATATGCATTGTCCCGTTTCCGGTTCGCAGGCAGGAAACTATGGTTCTACCTTATCATCGGAAGCATGATGATTCCCGGCATGGTAACCGTTATGCCGATGTTTCGTTTCTGGACACGGGTAGGAGCATACGGAACCTGGTGGCCGATGATTATTCCGGCATTTCTGGGAGCTCCTTTTAATACCTTTCTGGCGAGACAGTTTTTGAGTACGATACCAAAGTCCTATGACGAAGCCGCGAAGATTGACGGAGCAAAGAACATACAGGTTCTGACCAGAGTAATCGCTCCGTTATGTAAACCATTGATTGCATATATGGCAATATCCGCTTTCCAGGGGGCATGGAACGACTACATGAATCCATTGCTTTATGTCATATCGAAGCCCGAAAAGTGGACTTTGTCACTGGCTGTTGCAAGATTGCAAAGCGGAACCTATGGAGCGGAATGGAACCTGTTCATGGCAGCGGATATTATTTACTTCCTGCCGGTATTGATTTTATTCTTCTTCTTCCAGGATTACTTTATGGAAGGCCTGGGCTCGATGACAGCGTCCGGTGTGAAATAAATCAGGTGACAATTCAGGGCGGGGTTATATATGCTCTGATTTGACATAGAAATATCAAAAAGATATTCAAATTAAAGGAGGAAACAAAATGAAAAAGAAGGTATTGGCAATGTTTCTTGCTCTTACAACATCCGTTGCTTTGCTGGCAGGATGTGGAAGTGAGGGCGGTTCGGAAGCAAAAAATGATTCCGGCAAAGAATCCGGCTCAGGCGAACAGGTTACACTGTATGTAACCGACTGGGAAAATGATGCGATGAACGCAGCAATTCAGGAAGCTTGTGATAATGTGTTCTCCAAAGAACATCCCAATATTAAAGTTGTGGTATTGTCCGGTTCCTATTCTGATTACGGTCAGCAGATTACAGCAATGATTCAGGCAGGAGATGATCTGGATATTTTCCAGCAGGGATATGACGGAGCATGCTCCAACTTTCAGAAGGGTATGCTGTATGACTGGACCGAGTATATCGAGAAAGAGCCCGACTTTGTGAAAGGCTTCTATCCCGGAGCAATGGACGGATGGAAATATGACGGTAAGTGCTACGGACTTCCCGGTCTGGCAAATGTATACGGTATTTTCTACAACAAAGATATCCTGGCTTCAAAAGGACTTGAGGAGCCCAAAACCGATTGGACATGGGATGATTTGTTTGCTTTAGCTGAGGCATGTAAGGATACAGCAAACGGCCAGTTCGGTCTCTATGGATTAGATACCAGCATCTTCGGTCTGAATGCACTTTCTGTTTCCGAAGGCGGAAGCCAGTTTGTTGATGATTTGACCAACACAACCAAGGTTACTGTAGATGATAAGCTTGTTGCAGCAGCTGAGAAGGTTGCAGGTTACATCGCTGACGGAACCATCCCTTCCAGGTCTTATGAGGGTTCCAGTGTACAGTCCATGTTTGAGTCCGGAGCAATCCCTCTTATGTACTATGGACAGTGGGAGATTAATTCTCTGATTCAGAACTGCCCTGATTTGAACTGGGGTTATGCACCTACTCCTAAGGGAAGTGTTACAGGGGCAACTGCATATGATTTCGTCGGATGGTCTGCAAAGAGCAACATCAAACATCCAGAGGAGACCTGGGAGCTTATGAAGTTCTTATCCTCCGATGTATATAAAGATGTTTTGAAGGTTGCACCTGTTGCTGCATGTGCACATGAGACATCCGCACAGGTATTCTTTGATACCGTAAGAGAAGCAGGTCATGATGAGGCGGCTGATGCGGTTATCAACATGATGGAAAGAGGAGACAAGACAGCTATCCGCTATGCGGCAGCATGGGGCTCCGATGCTTCCAAACTTTGGGATACCGAGTATAATAACCTGCTCGATGGAACCGGAAGTGGCAACTTCGAAGAACTGAAGACCCTTGCCGACCAGGTAAATGAAGTGATTGCCGGAGCACAGTAAAAGGTTAACAATTGCCCTGCGTTACAATAAGGAATATTCAAAATTGTGACGTGGGGCTTTTTTTGATATTTGGGGAGACGAAAATGAAAAATGTTTACTTGATTGCAAATGCACATTTGGATCCGGTGTGGCTGTGGCGATGGGAGGAAGGATATGCGGAGGCTTTATCCACATTCCGCACCGCGTGCGAGCTTACAGATGAATTCCCGGAATTTGTTTTTAACCATAATGAGAGTATTTTATATGAATGGGTTAAGGAAAGCGACCCTGAATTGTTCGCAACCATTAAAGAGAAAGTAAAAAACGGTAAATGGCATATTATGGGCGGGTGGTTTCTGCAACCTGATTGTAACATGCCTGCAGGAGAATCCATTGTCAGAAATATTTTAAAGGGAAGAAAGTTTTTTAAAGAGAATTTTGATGTTGCACCGACTACAGCCGTTAATTTTGATTCTTTTGGTCATTCCAAAGGGCTGGTACAGATTCTGACGCAGTCAGGATATGATTCCTATGTGGTATG
>JAILPF010000100.1 GCA_024699575.1 Acetatifactor sp.
ACAGTCAAGACTGATTATTAAACCGATGAATGCTGATACCAATGGGGATGGAGAGGCATTGATAGACATTGTGGATGTATCCAAGAGCGGTATTGGTTTTCACTGTGATAAAGTTCTTTCAATCGGAGAGGTTTATGAGTCTTACCTGACAATCTGGACTAAGGAAGTCATTCATGCATTTTTACAGATTGTCAGAATCGAAATGGTTGAAGGTGGCTATAATTACGGGGCTTCTTTTGTGGGAATGCCGGAGTTGGATGCTTACCGCATAGAGGTATATCAAAAATTTAATGAAGATTAGAAAAAAGATTTTACAGAACAGAATACAATTAAATGATAAGAGAAAGAAAACCGCGGTCACGTGTGTGGCTGCAGTCCTTCTTTCTCTTCTTTATATTCTCATTTTTTCTTTATCGGCGCAGGATGCTGAAACATCCGGTAGTTTGAGTTATCAAATTTCTGAAAAATGTGTGGAAATTGTTGACCAGATTACGAAAGAAGACTGGAACGCGGATTTTAGAGCGGAATTGGCAAAGCACTTCGAACATCCAATCAGAAAACTGGCTCATTTTTTGGAATATACCTGTATGGGTATTCTGATTTATGCTATCTGGTCACCATGGATGAGACGTAATTGGAAGTTTTACCTGCTAATTATCGTCTGGGTTTTAGTGTCAGCATCAGCTGATGAGTTACACCAAACATTTGTGCAAGGGCGTTACGGTAGTATTTTTGATGTAGCGCTCGATTCCTGCGGCGGTTGCTTCGGAGTATTTTTGTCAAATATTTTTCTTGCCTTTTCCAAAGACTCATCGTCATAGAATTCAATTTGAACTACTCCGTCAGCGCTTTCTCTGTTATGGGTAATTCCAATATTTTTGATGTTGATGGACTCGGATGCCAAAGTAGCAACTACGGATGCAAGGGCACCGGTCTTGTCGTCAATATCTAATCGAAGCATAAAGGTTGATTTAATGGGACCACTTGATGCATTGATAAAGGAATCCCTGTAAAGTCTCGCAGAGTCAAAAAAATGATACAAGGCCTCGGAATTTTTAGAATCGAGGTCTTTTTTTATTGCTTCGAGAGATGAGATATAGTTTCCCAAAAGAGCGGAAATATTTTCTGTATTTGACAGACAGATTTGCTGCCACATAACCGCAGATGAAGAGGCAATTCTGGTGATATCTTTAAATCCTCCGGCAGCTATCATTTTCATTATCCCATCGGATGAATCACTGTCATGTACTAAGTTTACAAGAGAAGATGCAATAAGATGCGGAAGATGACTGATTGCGGCGGTTACATAATCATGTTTCTCAAAAGGCAATACTAAAGGAATTGCACCGAGACCGGAAACAAGATTGTGAAACTTCTCGATTTGTACGGAGGATACTTCTTTGGTGGGGGTCAAAATATAATATGCATTTTCCAGTAAAACAGCCTTGGAATTGGCAAAGCCGATTCGCTCGCTTCCTGCCATAGGGTGTCCACCTATAAATTGCGCATTTAGTCCTGCGTTGGAAATTGCAATGTGAATTCCTTTTTTGACACTGCCGACATCTGTCAAAATGCACTCGGGCGAGATGACAGCTTTTACAGCCTCCAGGTTGGCGGAGTTATAGGATACCGGAGCACATAGAAAAATATACTCACATTCCTTAAAAGATTCATCAATTTTATCTGTAATGACGTCTGCAATCTGTTCTTCCTGCGCCAACAGAAGGGTGTCTTTGTTGACGTCAAAAGCAACAATCCGAACAGAACTCATTTTTTCTTTTAAGGCTCTCGCAATGGAACCACCTATCAGACCCAATCCTATAAATCCACATGTAATATTATTCATATAAAATACCTCATTCTTCTGTAACTATAACACGTTAATGTGTGAAAAACAATAGAATTAAAATACACAGACGAAAACATAAATTTTCACAAATAATTTAAACAATATGTTGTAAATTTGGTGAATATTTAGTAAAATAACACTATGGAGACTTAAAGATTTCCAAATAAATTAGCAATCGGAGGATGACGTATGAACATTTACACAACTGACAAGATTCGTAATGTTGTACTGCTGGGGCACGGCGGAAGCGGTAAAACCAGTCTGGCTGAAGCATTTGCTTATTTGTCCGGTATTACATCCAGAATGGGCAAGATAGCCGATCAGAACACAATCAGTGATTACAGCCGTGAAGAGCAAAAACGGCAATTTTCCATCAGCTCTACGGTCATTCCGATTGAATGGGAAGGATATAAGATTAACGTTATCGATACTCCCGGATATTTTGATTTTGTCGGTGAAGTGGAAGAGGCAATCAGCGCTGCCGGAGCAGCGGTGATTGTGGTAAACGGAAAAGCCGGTGTTGAAGTCGGCACATTGAAAGCATGGGAATTGTGTGAAAAATATAAACTTCCCAGAATTATTTATGTTTCCAATATGGACATTGATCAGGCTTCCTTTAAGGAAGTTGTAAAAAATATGACGGATATGTTTGGTAAGAGAATGGCCCCATTCCATTTGCCAATACGTGAAAGTGAAAAATTTGTGGGATATATTAATGTCATTACAGAAAGCGGAAATCGCTGGCAGGGCAAAGAAGTTGTTCCCTGTGAAGTGCCGGATTATAACAGGGAGAATCTTCAGCTTTGCAGAGATACATTGATGGAAGCTGTTGCAGAGACCAGTGAAGAGTTCATGGACAGATATTTCGGTGGTGAGACTTTCTCCGAGGCGGAAATCAGAGCAGCCTTGAGAACGAATGTCTGTGACGGAAGCATAGTTCCCATGACAATGGGCTCCAATATTTTGTGTCAGGGTATGTATACATTGTTGGATGATATTATTAAATATTTTCCAAGCCCGGAAAACAGAGAGGTTGCCGGAATCAATCAGAAGACGAATGAAATCTTCCATGCAGATTATGATTTCTCCAAAGCAAAGTCGGCAGTTATCTGGAAGACTATAGTGGATCCGTTTATCGGCAAATATTCCTTGATAAAGGAGAATTCCGGTGTCTTAAAAACAGATGACCTTTTGTATAACGTTGATAGAGATATTGAAGAGAAAATCGGTAAAATCTATGTGATGCAGGGAAATAAACCAATTGAAGTAAGTGAACTTCATGCAGGAGATATCGGAGCACTTGCAAAACTTACGGCAGCTAGAACGGGTAACAGTCTTTCCACCAAAGCAACCACGATTAAATACGGTAAAATCGATATTTCCACGCCTTATACATACATGAGATATAAGCCGAAAAATAAGGCGGATGTGGATAAGATTTCCCAGGCGCTTCAGAAGATCACCCATGAAGATCTGACAATTAAAATGGTAAATGATGCCGAGAACAGACAGATGCTTTTGTATGGTATGGGGGATCAGCACCTTGAGATTATTGTCAGCAGGCTATTGAACGAATACAAAGTGGAAGTTGAACTGCAAAAGCCTAAGATTGCGTACCGCGAGACAATCCGGAAAAATTCAGATGTGGAATACAAATATAAAAAGCAGTCCGGTGGACACGGTCAGTATGGACATGTAAAGATGAGATTCTCTCCATCCGGAGATTTGACTGTTCCCTATGTGTTTGAGCAGGAAGTAGTCGGAGGAGCGGTTCCGAAGAACTTCTTCCCTGCAGTTGAGAAGGGGATTCAGGAGTCTGTATCAAGAGGCCCGCTGGCAGCTTATCCTGTTGTGGGTGTCAAGGCTGTTTTATATGATGGTTCCTACCACTCTGTTGACTCCTCTGAAATGGCATTCAAAACAGCAGCAATTCAGGCATTCCGGAAGGGTGTGATGGAAGCGTCCCCTGTGCTTTTAGAGCCGATTATGTCGCTGAAGGTCACTGTACCAGATAAGTATACAGGCGATATTATGGGAGATTTGAATAAGAGAAGAGGCCGTGTACTTGGAATGAATCCGGTTGCCGGCGGTAAGCAGATTATTGAGGCTGATATTCCCATGAGCGGTTTGTTTGGTTATTGTACGGATTTGCGTTCCATGACCGGAGGAAGAGGAGATTATTCCTACGAGTTTGCGAGATATGAGCAGGCTCCCACAGAGGTACAGGAGAAGGAGGTTGCTGCCAGAGCCGCAAAGGTTGCTGAAAATAATGTTGAAGAATAAGATTTTGTCAGCACAAAATGATTGACAGCGCTATGAAAAGAGGTTAGAATTACATCTATATTTAATCATAAAGTTCATAGCGTTGATGAGAAGTAGTAGGAACGGGAAATCTTCAGAGAGTCATCGGTTGGTGCGAGATGACGGTGGAAGGTTCTGAACTGGTCTCGGAGTTCTTTCTGTGAAGTACATGTCTTAAATGTTCATTATTGAGAGTGACTGAATGAGGTGTATGCGTAATGGAAGGCGGGAATTCCCGTTACAGAAGATTAAAGTGCACATCGTAAAATGTCAATTATCATTTTGCGTGTGAATTAGAGTGGTACCACGGAATGAAGCCCTTTCGTCTCTAAAAACGAAAGGGCTTTTATTATTTCTAGAGTTGGAGGAATGAAAAATGGCAGTACCGTACAACCACCATGAGGTGGAACAAAAATGGCAGACTGTTTGGGATGATGAGAAGGCTTTTAAAACCTCTGATGACTATTCGAAACCCAAATATTATGCACTGGTAGAGTTCCCTTATCCGTCAGGTCAGGGGCTTCATGTAGGACATCCAAGACCTTATACCGCACTGGATATTGTTGCACGTAAACGTAGAATGCAGGGATATAATGTACTTTATCCAATGGGGTGGGACGCATTTGGACTCCCTACAGAGAACTATGCTATCAAGAATCATATTCACCCGAAGATTGTTACACAGAATAATGTAGCCCGTTTTAAAGCGCAGCTTCATTCTTTAGGGTACTCTTTTGACTGGGACAGAGAGATTAATACGACTGATACAGAATATTACAAATGGACTCAGTGGATTTTCTTAAAACTTTTCAAAGCAGGACTTGCTTATAAATCTGAGATGCCTATTAACTGGTGTACTTCCTGTAAGGTTGGTCTTGCCAACGAAGAGGTGGTAAACGGTGTGTGCGAACGTTGTGGTTCAGAGGTTGTGCGTAAGGTTAAAAGTCAGTGGATGCTTAAAATTACAGAGTACGCTGACAAATTGATTGAGGGCCTTGACGGAGTGGATTATGTGGAGCGTGTCAAAGTTTCTCAAAAGAACTGGATCGGCAAATCTCAGGGTGCTGAGGTAGACTTTAAACTTGCCGGAAAAGAAGATAAACTTCGTGTATATACAACAAGACCGGATACTCTTTTTGGTGCAACCTATATGGTTATTTCGCCGGAGCATCCTTTGATTGACAAATATCGTGCTGAAATTAAGAACTGGGATGATATTGTCAGCTACAGAGAACTTGCTTCCAAAAAATCCGATTTTGAAAGGACTGAGCTTGCAAAGGATAAGACCGGTGTTCAGATTGATGGAATCAGTGCAATCAATCCTGTAAACGGTAAGGAGATTCCCATCTGGATTTCCGATTATGTATTGATGACTTATGGAACGGGTGCAATTATGGCTGTGCCTGCTCATGATGAGAGAGACTGGGATTTCGCAAAGAAATTCAATCTTCCCATTATTGAAGTTGTCGCAGGAAGTCCTGTAAGTGTTGAAGAAGCGGTTTATACTGATGTTGCTACAGGTACTCTTGTTAATTCAGAATTTTTAAATGGTCTTTCTGTTGCAGAAGCAAAAGAAAAGATTATAGCTTATTTGGAAGAAAAGGGAATAGGTACGCGCAAGACGAACTTCAAATTGCGTGATTGGGTTTTCTCAAGACAGCGTTATTGGGGTGAACCCATTCCCATAGTGCATTGTGAGAAATGTGGCTATGTTCCTCTTGACGAATCAGAACTTCCTTTGGAACTTCCTGAAGTTGAGAGTTATATGCCCACCGATAACGGAGAATCACCTCTTGCTGCGATGACGGATTGGGTAAACACTACTTGTCCTTGCTGTGGTGGTCCGGCAAAGAGAGAGACGGATACTATGCCTCAGTGGGCAGGTTCGTCCTGGTATTTCCTGCGTTATACAGATCCTCACAATGATAAGGCACTTGCAAGCAAAGAAGCGTTGAAATACTGGTTGCCTGTGGATTGGTATAACGGTGGTATGGAGCATACAACTTTGCATTTGCTTTATTCCAGATTCTGGCATAAATTCCTGTATGATCAGCAGGTTGTTCCATGTCCGGAACCTTATCAGAAGAGAACCAGTCATGGTATGATTCTTGGCTCTAACGGTGAAAAGATGTCAAAATCCCGTGGAAATGTTGTCAATCCGGATGACATCGTAAGAGATTATGGTGCAGATACCTTGAGAACATATGAAATGTTCATCGGAGCATTCGATTTGAGTGCGGCATGGAGCGAAGATGGAGTGAAGGGATGCCGTAGATTCCTCGAGAGAGTCTGGAAGTTACAAGATATTGTAAACGACGAAGAAGGATACAGCGCAGATCTTGAAACTAAGATGCATCAGACTATCAAAAAAGTCAGTGTTGATTTTGAAAATCTGAAGTACAATACTGCCATTGCCTCTATGATGGCATTGATAAATGAGTTTTACAAGAAAAATTCTGTGACAAAGGGTGAATATCAGACATTGCTTACTCTGTTAAATCCGGTAGCACCGCACATCACAGAGGAACTCTGGCAGTCTGCAGGTTATCAAGGCAGATTGTATCAGGCAAAATGGCCGGAATTTGACGAAGCAAAAACTGTTGAAAGTACTGTTGAAATCGGTGTTCAGGTAAATGGTAAGATGCGTGTTACCATTATGGTTGGACAGGATGAGGCACAGGACAGTGTTGTTGCAAAGGCAAAAGAAGCATTGGGAGATAAACTTACCGGCGAAATTGTGAAGGAGATTTACAGACCGGGTAAAATTTTAAATCTGGTTGTGAAACAGTAAAAACACGGGGAACTGATTATTTTTTCAGTTCCC
>JAILPF010000274.1 GCA_024699575.1 Acetatifactor sp.
ATGGAATTTTTGAAAATCCATAGAATAGCCCGCATTTCTAAAATAACAGCAATCAATGCAACAATGAGCACAACGATAAGACCCTTTACCACAATCCACGCCCGTGTCTGTTTTACCCAGACGATAACATGATAAAGAACAAATGCAATAATTAAAATCTCCAAAATATCAACCGGAGTAATTCTCGTCGGCAGATTACTGATTGCCAGATACTTTTCAAAAACATTTCTTATTGTTTCCATATTGCCTCCGTTTTACCGCGTTAATCTATGTCTTCTGTCAAATCCTCTGTCTGACTGTAATCCTCATCATCCTGTGGATCGTTCATTCGCTTCACATTTTTCTCCGGTACTGTGACATAAAGTTTTGGCACTGCTTTTACATAATAATAGTAATCATCATCTTCAAACTGAATTCTTTCCACCGCTGTGTAATCTAAGCCCATTTTAAAGAACCAGACAACCAACGCCAGAACTGCAGAACCCAAAGTACCTCCAATCACTTTTCCCATACCTGTAAAGCCAAAAGCAAGATTTGCAACCATAAAACCAAGTATTGTTATAATTGTGCCTACTGCTATCGCAATTTCAAAAGCATGGTCGAAAGCCTGTCTGCGAATCACATATGTAATCAGCAAGGCAATTGCCAGTACCATAATATAAATTAACACTTCTCTATTTGAAATTATATTGTTAACAACAATTTTATATATATTCAACGCATCTTCCATTGATACCCCAAAAGTCGCATTTGCAGTGGTCTGTACTGCCAAAAGCGTATAATAGGTAAGAACACCGCAAGCCAACGGCAAAATCGTCATTGGAGTACCTACAATTCCCAAAATCAGTGCAAGAACATATGGAATTTTTAAAACAAACAAAATCGGTGTCAGTATGACAACATAACTAAAGTTTGGTGTAAGGCGAAGTACCATACAATACATGATAATAAACATAACGCCCACCACAGCAGCCAGTAAAATCGAATTGCCTGCTATCTGTCCAACCACCAAAACAGCCGCCAAAAACACAAAAACGCCTCCGCCTGTGAACGCGCAAAGGAACGAAAGTCCCAGTGCCACCGGCAAACTGGAAAGTCTGGCGCTATAGCCCATCTGTCCATTGATGATTATAAAAACTGTCAAAGCCAACACAAACTTCCATAGCGGGTCTGCGTAAGATTTGTTTTTATAGTAAATTTCTTTTATTTTTTCCCGTATTTCTAACAATAACATCATGATTTAGTTACCTCCTCTTTGGGATCTGTACCGGATTCACCAGCATAGAGCTTACGGAGTATACCTAAAACATTGCCATATTTTCTTTTAAAGCGTCTGGCACGTGAATACTTTCGGTTTGAAATCGCAATCGTTATGACACTGTATACCAAAAGCAACAGCAGATAAATCATGAGAGCATTTTTTCCCATAGCTGCATAGTCAAGCTTAACTGCTTCGGTAATCAGGTATTCTGCATGGTATAAAATAATCATGCCCAAAATCAACACATAACCAAATGTAACGGAAAGCATCGTCTTTAACAGATTGTAACGGATATAATCTGAGCGATAATATTTTCCTATTTCAAAACTTTCTTTTCCCTGCTTTTCTTCGCTAAGCGCCAGCCGGGTCATAATGCGGATTTTCTTTTCGTTCAGCATACATTTCTTCCTTCCTGCCAAAAGGCATACTCATACACCTACAGTATAGCATAGCGACTTTTGAAATTCAACAGTCTAGCATAAGAACATTCATCTTGTCTTATCCTGTCAATTTTGGTAAAATATGCTTAATACAAGATCCTTTTCACCAAAAAAACATTTGTGTACAAGTAAGGAGTCTGCCAATGAAATCGGGAAAATCTGAATTTATACGTCGTTATTTCAACACCGACACTGCAAATAGCATTCTTGGGATAGGAATCCTTTCTCTACAGGAGTTGCCGGTTGATTTTTCTCTTTTTAATCAGCCTTGGTACAGTTGTTCCATTGTTCTGTCCGGCACAGTGCACATTCAGGTTTCCGGTACTGTTTTGCAGCTACAGCCCGGCGATGTTTTGCAGCTTTTTCCCACGTTAGAAAGTAACAAAGCTTCCGCTTCCCATCAATTATTCGCCCAGGGAAGTCTTGAAAAGAGCAACTGCTGCATTTTCCACCTCTGTCTCGGAAGCTATGCTGCCAATTCCCTCAAGGCTACCGGTCTGTTAATTCCAAATACTTTTTTTCACCTTTCCCTACAGCCTTCTTTACAGGCGCAAATTCCACATTTGATGGACTATTTAAAAAATACACCTCAGAATGATTTATCCAAGGTGTATCTTCAAATGCAAAAATTCTTAATTCAGTTACATGCACCGCTTTTACAGGCGGCAAACAATCATCAAAAAAGCATCCAGTCTGCCTGTCACCTTTTATCCGACCACTGTCTTGGTGATATTTCTTTTCCGGACATCGCCGCTTCTCTTGGTATGGGCTACGAAAACTTCCGTAAGCTTTTTAAGGAAGAAACCGGCAAGTCTCCCCTGCAATATGTTCTGGAAGAACGTTTTCAATATGCTAAACGTTTTCTTGCCGAGGGAAAATCTGTAAAGGAAACCGCTGCCCTGCTCGGCTATGCCGACCCTTATATTTTTTCGAAGCAGTTTAAAAAATACACAGGCAGCTCTCCCAGCCAATATCACAAGAAAACCTTGGAATAATAAAAAAACTATTCTCCACTCTTGCCATAGTTTTTCAACACACGCGCGCTTGGGTCATCCACATCGCACCCCTCCCACGCCTTGTTTGGCATCCAGAAATCCGGAATCATCTTTGCCTGTCCCGGGTAATATTTTTCAAAAATTTCCCGATAAAGAAGGCTTTCTTTTGTAAATGGAGTGGCAAAATCGTATTTTTTACGCAGGCTTTCATACTCTGCATTAGAATATAGATTTTGTGCATATTCCTTCAAATCGTCTACCATACTATGTCCAACAGCATCACTAAATGCTGCCTTTTCTCTCCATAATATTTCTTCCGGCAAAATATTATCCACAGCAAAAGCTTTCCGAAGTAAATACTTTCCCATATGATAGGTGTTTTGCTTTCTCGCCGGATCAACCGCCATCACATAACGGACAAATTCCAAATCTCCAAAAGGCACTCTTGCTTCCAGACTATTTGCTGCCAGACAGCGGTCTGCCCGAAGTACATCGTAGCAATGAAGCTCTCTTACTCTTTTTTGTGCCTCTTCTTGGAACGCCTGTGCATTTGGCGCAAAATCCGTGTACTTATATCCAAACAATTCATCTGAAATCTCTCCTGTCAAAAGTACCTTTAAATCTGTCTGCTCATGAATTGCTTTGCATACCAGATACATTCCCATGCTTGCCCGTATCGTCGTAATATCATAGGTCCCAAGGCAAGCTATTACTTCTTCCAGAGTATCAAGCACCTGCTGTCTGGTCATAATAATTTCCGTATGCTGTGCCCCAATGTAATCAGCCACACGCTTCGCATATTTTAAATCTATCGCATCGACATCCATACCAATGGCAAAGGTACGAATCGGTCTTTTCGTA
>JAILPF010000234.1 GCA_024699575.1 Acetatifactor sp.
CCCTCATAGTAGCCCTTCAGTACATCAACATCGGTAAAAATCGCACGATATACTTTCCATGCCTCCTCCAGATGTTTACCCTCCGCATTAAACAGGTAACCGTTCATAGGCTGATAATGCTCCGCACCAACTACCTTACCATCTGTTACAGGAAGCTGTGCGCATCCCCACTCCTGTTCCATGGGGAACTGATTTGCATACACGCCCGGCTCTGCATGGGTAAAGGAGATATACATACCGATTTTACCATCCGCGAACTGAGTTCTTAAGGGGTCGATATCCAGAGATTCACATCCGGGGAATGCACATTCGGGGGACATTAATGTTCTCCAGGCACTCACCAGATTCTCATATCCTGTAAAGTCATACTGGCCTGCACCAAAATCATAACCGAACTTGATACCCAGTTCTCTCTCACCCTGTTTCATAAGGGATCTGGAAAGAGCAGACTGTGCACCCTTCATGTTGGCTGCAAAACCATAGATTCCTTCTCCGGAAAGTTCTGAAGTGATAAGCTTTGCATCCTCCACCATCTCAGCTAATGTCTCAGGAGCCTTCTCAATTCCAACTCTTGCAAAAATATCTTTGTTGTAGAACAATCTGCAGACTGTCGCTGCTGTCGGAACAAAGTAGCATTTTCCGTCGATGACATTGTATCCGTCAATCAGGTTCTTTCCAAAAGTCTCTTTGAACTCATCATCCATCAGGGGAGTGATGTCAGCGTATTTTCCTGCATTTACATAATTCCTGAACATCTGCTCCTGAAAAACAAAGATATCAGGTGCCTCGCCGTTCTGGAATACCATATCCACCGCCTGAGGATAATTGTCCGAGTAAATTTCGTAAATAACCTTGATGTTATCGGTATTTGTGTCATTGTACCGGTCGATTTTACTCTGCATATACTCTGCATCGTGACGATCCTTAGTCCAGACAGTAATAATTGTTTTCTCGCCGGAAGATGCTTCCTCAGGAGTAGCTTCCTCCTCGATTTTTTCCTCCGGTTTTGTCTCAGCCTGTGCATCCGTTGCAGTTTCACTTTGTCCACATCCGGCAAGCAGGGAAACTGTCATAACAGTGCTGAGCAACAGCGATGTTAGTTTTTTACTTCTCATGTTTTTTCCTCCCATATACATAATGTTTTTTGGTGAGTTCATTGTATCGAATCCTATTATTCTGGTAAATTCAGCAATCGACCCTGTCATGTTCACTTTTTGACGTAGGACATATCCTTCCAGATACAGTCCGCCAGGTTCTGTCCCATACGAATGTGTCCCTGGTCGGAAGGATGCAGCAAATCCACACTTAAATATGTCATATCCCTTGCCACTTCTTTGCCGTTGACACAGGTAAATCTATCGTCCCCTGACTCTCCTACAACTTTTTTTACCACTTCCCTGAAACTATCATAATACAAATATTGTCCGTTCTCATGGTTTAACAGGATGGGGCCTCTGTTTGCAAACAAATCAATCACATAAATCTTTTTAACAGTTGGATTTTCCCCTACCAGATGAAGAAAGTTTCTCAACCTTTCTTCAAACAAATCCGGCGTGATAAACGGAAGCATATTCACTCCCACTTCTAAAGATAATACATTTACCTCCAACGTCGCAAGATACTTTCCCACAATCGGTTCCAGAAAACAGGAACCGGATAACCCTTTATTCATCACATCAATTCCCAACTGCATTGCCGCTTGCTCGATGTAACTGTTGCTGTAAAGTGTGGTCACGCTGCCACAGGTGATGGACGACCCGTATGCCGCCCACAGAATCTCCGGCTTTTCCTCCGCTCTCGGAGGTCTCCTCCCATATCCGTAGGTATCCAGATACTGATAGTAAACATTTCCATTCATTCCCAGCAAAATTCGCCAGACCCACGGTGCAAATCTTCCTCCGGGAAGTTTAGTAATGTCCACGTCTTTGTAGACCGGCGGGTATTCCACATGCAATACCGTACTTACTCCAGCTTTCAACGTGTGCTTGGAGTGCATCATATCCCCATAATATACGATAACATCCACATCCTCTTCCACTGCCATTAAGCACAGATCATAGTACGGTGCCTCCGTAATAAAGCGAAGTTCACATCCATGTACCCGTCTTGTGCGAAACCTCCCGTTTACCCTATCCCCCATACCGAGTTCCCTCGAAAAAAAGGCAGGAAAACGCTCTATACGCACTCCTGCCATACCCTCCACCTGTTCCAGATGGTCCACATTATGAAATTCTATCTCCTGATAAATCATGTCATTCTCCTTGTTCAACCGTATGATTGCCGCTTCCGGCAATTCGATTGTACAGGATACCCGACATTTTTACTGTCCATTTTTCGACTGTTCTATGTACATATATCGATAAGGGACTATAATATCTTTTCCAATCCGATTTTCTGTGTCGTAAGTCCGCACTTTTCATAAAATCGTTTGGCACTCTCGTTTTTCTCCCACACATTCAAGGTGACATTATAGCAACCGGAAGCTTTTGCAAACTGCAATGCATAATCATACAACTGTCTTCCAATCTGTTGTCCTCTGCACGCCTCATCCACGCACAAATCGTCAATATAAAAGGTGACAATATCGGTCAAATTATTCGCTTCCTTATGGGATTGAAACACTCCGAAAACATACCCCAGCACCTTTTCCTTCTCATCCGCTGCCACAAAAATGGGGGTTGCATCATTTGCCATAACCTGCCTAAGCTCTTCCACCGAATACTTAGTTTTGTCCTTGATAAACAAATCCGGTCTTCCCTCCTGATGAACATTGTTCACCTGCGTCAGCAGTCTGATAATATCATCTGTGTCTCTGGCCTGCGCCCTTCTGATCTGCAATTCATGCTCCATAATTCTGTCTTTCCTCGGCTTCTGTCTATTTTGTAATAAAAAAACTCTGCGCTCCCATTGTGATTTTTCCTGAATCTATAGAAACCTCACCGATTTTGAACAGCACTTCTTTACCGCAGGGAGCTTCCACTGTCACTGTCTCCGGAGAAGGATTCACCGCCACCGTCAGATTACCCCGCCTGTAGACAAACGGGAATTTCCTTTCCTCCGCATACACCACTTGAAAATCAGCATCTGCCTGAAGTTCCTCCTCCCTGTGTCTTAGGGCAATCAGTTCCTTCACGGTGTGATACAGTGAGTTTTCATCTTTCATTGCATCCTCAACCGTAGGAGCGTCTGGCGCAGAATCCACCGGAAGATAAAGTACACTTTCATACCCATCGGAGAATCCCAGATTTCTGCCACGCTTCCACTGCATCGGAGTTCTGCTTCCCGTACGCTGGTATCCTCCCTCCTTAGTTGGAATATCCAGGTAACGCATACCGATTTCATCGCCATAGTATAAGAACGGTACTCCCGGCATCGTAAAGAAAAATGCATAAGCAAGCTTTAATTCCTTATCCGTAAGTGTCCTCTTGGCTCTTGGTGAATCGTGATTACAGGTAATAAAGCTGATATATCCATCCTCTTTGGTAGCCTCATAACGCGGCAGATATTCTGCCAGAAAGCGCTTGATATCTCCCTTACCGCCACATTTAAAGAAGCTGTTATCCTCTCCTCCGGTCTCGTAATCGCGAATCAGGGAATTATACCCATTTCCCCAATGATCCAGATAAAAGTCAGCATGGAATCCTGCCTTTAGTGCCTGTTCGGGATTGCACCATTCAGAAACCAGTGCAGCCTCCGGGTAGTCCGCATCCATCATCTTTCGAATCTCCTGCCAGATTTTAACGGTGTTTGATTTGTACTCGTCATCTTCCTTCACAAGGCTGTCTGCCATATCCACACGGAATCCATCGCACCCCCTGTCCAACCAGAAACGCATAATATCTTTCAGCGCCTCCCGGGTAGCCAGACATGCGGGGTCATCCACACCCTTCTGCCATGGTTCGGATGGATTTGCCCATCCATAGTTTAATGCCGGTTGACATTTGAAAAAATTGAGCATATAAGCTCCGTCACGATCACATTCTCCACTGATATAAGGATGACCGCCGATTCCGCAGAAAGCTCCGTTGGTCCAGATGTATCTGTGACTGAATTCATTCTCGGCAGCCTTCTTACTCTCTAAAAACCACGGATGTTCCTCAGATGTATGCCCCGGCACCAGATCCAAAAGTACCTTGATTCCCCTGTTATGCGCTTCCCCAAACAAACGATACAAATCCTCATTCGTACCATATCTGGGTGCAACCTTTTTGTAATCTCTCACATCATAGCCCGCATCCTTAAATGGAGAATCATAGCAGGGATTGATCCAGAGTGCATTGCACCCCAAATCCTTAATATAATCTAACTTTTCAATAATTCCGTTGATATCCCCGATTCCATCCTCATTGGAATCCTTGAAACTTTGCGGATAAATCTCATAAAAAACTGCGTCTTTCAACCAACCAGGCATAACCGCCACCCCCTGAAATATAATAGTGCCCTTTGAAACGAGCCTTTCAGCTCATTGTATCATTTTGAGAAAACGTTTTCAATATACTCTATGTATGGTTTTCGATTCACGTCACTTTGATTATCCCGATACCACTGGTATGCTTCCTTCAGTCCCTCCGTCAGACTTTTGGTCTGTGACATTATCTCTTTTTGTGCGGTCACATCCAAAGCGTACTCATAGTTATAGAAACTGAAATAATTTCTCTGTTCTATCTCTTCGTGAATCTCCACCCACTTCGGAGTAGTTCCAACAGTTTTATAACATATCTCTGCCCAGTCTCTGACAGTGATGCTCTCCTCATTTCCAACGTTAAAAATATGCTGCTTGGGTTTACATTCCAGAATGCGTTCCATAAAACGGCATAAATCTTCCACATGAAAAAACTGTAAGTTCATACTGCCGTCTCCGGGCAGATAAAAAGGGCGATGTTCCATAGCGCAGTCAAATACAAAAGCCTCCCGGTACACATTATTATAGACACCGTAAAGATAGGGC
>JAILPF010000282.1 GCA_024699575.1 Acetatifactor sp.
GGTGAAACAAAATTTTGATATTCCTGTTTCGCTGGATACTTACAAAAGTGCGGTGGCGAGAGCAGGAGCAGCGGCCGGAGTAGACTTTATCAATGACATCTGGGGATTAAAGTATGATGATAAAATTGCAGATGTTATTTCTGAATATAAATTGCCCTGTTGCCTGATGCATAATAGAAACGAGGCGAAATACAGTAATTTCATGGAAGACGTGATAAATGATCTGAAGGAATCTGTTGCCATTGCACACAAAGTTGGAATTGAAGATGAACGCATTGTTTTGGACCCGGGCGTTGGTTTTGGAAAAACTTATGAGAATAATCTGGAGATTATAAAGCGTTTAGGCGAACTAAAGCAATTAGGTTATCCACTGCTTTTGGGCTGCAGCAGAAAGTCTGTAATCGGTCTGACGTTAAACCTGCCTGTTGAGGAACGCTTGTCGGGTACGATTGTTACCACAGTTTTTGGTGTGATGAGCGGGTGCGGTTTTGTGCGTGTACATGATATAAAAGAAAATGTGCGTGCTGTCAGGATGGCTGAAGCGATTATGGAAGCCGGAAACGGGAGATGATAAGGATGGATGAAATCAGAATTGAGGAGCTCGAGGTATATGCATACCATGGAGTTTATCCGGAAGAAAACAAGATAGGGCAGTCTTTTTTTATCAATGCAACACTTTATACCGATATCAGAAAAGCCGGTTTGCAGGATGAACTTACACTTTCCACGAACTATGGTGAGGTGTGTCATTTTATGACAGACTGGATGAAGGAGCATACGTGCAAATTAATTGAGACTGTCGCTGAAGGACTTGCAAAAGCTGTTTTGTTAAGGTTTGATTTAATAAATAAGATTAAATTGGAAATCAGGAAACCGCAGGCACCGATTGGTTTACCCTTCAAAAATGTATCGGTAAGAATTGAAAGAGGATGGCATGAGGCATATTTATCCGTCGGCTCCAATATGGGGGATAAGGAAGCATATATAGCCGAGGGAATCAGAGAGCTTACTCAGGATGATTCTATAAGGCTGGTTTCGCAATCGTCCCTTCTCATTACCAAACCGTACGGCGGGGTGGAGCAGGATGATTTTGTGAATGGCGCAATTAAAATTCAGACGTTATTGAATCCGGAAGAATTGCTTGTGAAACTCCACGAAATAGAGGCACATGCCAATCGGGAGCGTACCGTTCGCTGGGGACCCCGGACTTTGGATTTGGATATCGTATTCTTTGATAAACTTATTTATGAGAGTGAGGATTTGATTATCCCTCATGTTGATATGCAGAATCGTTTCTTTGTTTTGAAACCTTTGAGTGAAATAGCTCCCAATTTCAGACACCCGATTTCGCAGAAAACTGTAACAGAGCTGTTGAGCCGGTGCAAAGATAATTAATTAGCGTATATAAGGAAAGAGTGAGGTTACGATATGGAGGAGAATTCCTACATCTATCTGAAAGCTGAAACAATTGAAAAAGTAAATGAGAAGATGCCACCGGAGGAAGAAATTCAGGATTTGGGTGAATTTTTTAAAGTATTCGGTGATGTAACGAGATTAAAAATACTCTATGTACTTTTATGCTCTGAGATGTGCGTGTATGATATTGCGACGCTGCTCGGAATGAGTCAGTCTGCAATTTCTCACCAGCTTCGGGTCCTGAAGCAGATGGATCTGGTAAAAAACAGAAGAGAGGGCAAGACCATTTTCTATGCTCTTGCCGATTCCCATATTGTCACAATTCTAAATCAAGGTTTGGATCATATTGAGGAATAGATGTGGTTTTACGGCTCTTCCAGAGGTGAAAATTCAGAGTAGGCTGTGGAGCCGATATATGAATGATAACACCTGTCATTGTCTTTAAAACGTTGAAAATAAACATATTGTGAGGTCATGTTGATGTTGGTATAATTACCTTCTGCTATGACTTTTTTATCGGTGCCATCCGTGCGCATGCATATAAGCTGTGGGGTGTCACCGTTTTTTTGGTAGTAGATATAACCATTTCCAACATTGAAGCAGTCAACACGATCCTCGGTGAGAATTTCTATTTCACCGGAACTTGGAGAATATCTGCTAAGTCCGTAATTGGTATTTAAATCCATGAAATAAATATAATTGCCGTCAACGATGGGAAACCAGAGATTTTCTGCCAGAACAATTCTGGAATTATCGTCTGTTGTATTGAGTTCATACAGGTAATGATTATCCTGTGTACCGTTGTAATATATCATTCCGTTTGCAGCGCAAGCAGGATTAATCTCATAGTCCGCAAGAGG
>JAILPF010000287.1 GCA_024699575.1 Acetatifactor sp.
GTAAAGATATTGCAGGCAAGACCATCGCTGTCTCAGGTTCCGGTAATGTTGCAATCTATGCCGTACAGAAAGCTCAGCAGCTTGGCGCTAAGGTTGTTACCGTATCTGATTCTACCGGCTGGATTTATGATCCTGAAGGAATTGATGTTGCACTTTTGAAAGAAGTAAAAGAAGTAAAACGTGCTAGACTTACAGAGTATGCTGCTGCAAGAAAATCTGCACAGTATCATGATAAGGCTACAGAGGGAACCAATCAGTGGACTGTTAAGGTAGACATTGCGCTTCCTTGCGCAACTCAAAATGAGTTGAATCTGGATGATGCCAAGAATCTTGTCGCTAACGGTGTGTTTGCTGTAGCAGAGGGTGCTAACATGCCTACTACTCTTGAAGCTACAAAATATCTTCAGGAGAACGGTGTGCTTTTCTGCCCCGGTAAAGCAGCAAATGCAGGTGGTGTAGCTACTTCTGCACTTGAGATGAGCCAGAACAGTGAGAGGCTTTCCTGGACATTTGAAGAAGTTGACAGCAAACTGAAGAACATCATGGTTAATATTTTCCACAATCTGGATGATGCAGCAAAGAAATACGGTATGGATGGCGACTATGTTGCAGGTGCTAACATTGCCGGCTTCTTAAAAGTTGCTGAGGCTATGACTGCTCAAGGTATTGTTTAATATTTGGATGTGAAAAGTTCCGCAACAGTTTGTTGTGGAACTTTTTTAGTTTAAAGTGTTATTGCTTTTGTCGGAAATCTGCGAAACTCTCTTGAAAAAAAACTGAAATAATATGTATAATGATAATGAAAAGTTATGTAATGCAATGTCAGTAGTTTTGGGGAGGTTATTGATGTGTTACAAATAAATGGAAGTAAAGTGCAAAACTTCAATACTGTGACACATAATTTAGCAAATGGAACCAAAGCGAATACAGTAAGGCATGATGTTGATAAGAAGGAAATTGCCTCATCTGCATCGAAAGAGCGGGATGGAAAGGTGACGGTTTCGACGGTTGGACGCTCCGATTCGGAACTTCAGCAAATGTATTTGCGAGGTGATATTTCCAGGGCTGAATAGGATAAAGCGATGAAGCTGAGGGAAGAGCGCAGAAATGATTTGCAGGAGCAGGAACAGCAGATTTCGGAGCAAATGACAGGTATTTCAGTTGTTTCAGACAGAGCAAAACGAGATCTTGAAGAACTGAAAAAGCTTAATCCTTCTACGCGTGCTGAGATTCTCAATAATTTGGATACAGTTGCAACGAATCTTTTAATAAAGAATTGATAAGATCTTCCTACAATGTTAAAAATGATATTGTAGGAAGTTTTTTTGTGCTAAATATCTATCATGATTGCCATAAACCATTAAAATGATTACTTTTAATGTTTACAAACCATTAAAATAATGGTTTAATTGTAATAGGAGGTGATTAAATGGATAAGAGATATATTGTGGAAACAGAGACAGATGGAAACAGAATTAAAGATGTCAGAAAAAAGCTTGGATTGACACAGAAAGAATTTGCTGAACTGATAGGATGTTCAAAACCAACGGTTGAACGTTGGGAGATTTCTGACCGGAAAATTAAGGGACTGATAGCATTTGTAGTGGCAATGCTTGAGAGACATCCCGAATTTTTAGAGGAATTGAGATTGCCACAGAGAGAATATCCCCGCCGCCTTTACTATATGTATAAAGAAAAGGTATGTACAGTAATTGATGTTGATGAGTTGAATCAAAAGGTAAAAATTATCAACTACGTAGATAATATTATGTTTCGTGCATTTGGAACCAACAATAATCCTACGTATGAAGAATATGAAAGATTTTTGGAGTCAAGATGTTTTCCGAGAGAGAGAGACAAAATTAAAATATATCTAAAGGAACTAGATATTCCATTTTATGATCCGATGTTGATTATAGAGAAAACTGAGGGGAGGATGGAGGAGGATGATTTCTGGATAAAGGTGGAAAAATAAAATGATAGAGCTTTTTGAAGAAGAAATTAGATTTAAAACACATAAATCGTCAAAAGGTAATCAACTGAAAGGAAAGAGCAAAGGTCTATGGTATAAAGCCGATTATACAGGATATGAGGGGCTGTCGGAATATGTCATATCTCATTTGCTCGAGATGTCTTCACTTTCACCGGAAGAGTATGTGCTTTATGAAGCGGAACAGATAAAATATAAAATGCAGCTTTTTAATGGCGTGAAAAGCAAAGACTTCCTGACGGAAGATTGGCAGATTATTACAATTGAAAGACTATTTGAGAACGCATTTAAACATAGTTTAAACAGTTCAATTTACAAAATCGAAGAACCGGAGGAACGACTTAAGTTTGTTGTGAATCAGGTGGAGAGAATCACCGGATTAAGAGAATTTGGCGCATATATGAACAAAAT
>JAILPF010000297.1 GCA_024699575.1 Acetatifactor sp.
TGTAAAATGGATTATTTTTGTGATACTTCTCTGGTTTATGCTATATGACAGCAACCGGTTTGTACGAGTTGATTATACATTTAAAGATAAGAGAATCAAGAAAAAATGCAGGGCGGTTGTCTTGGCGGACCTGCATAATAAATCCTTTGGAAAGCAGAATGAAAAGCTCTTGGCGGCCATTGCGGAATATGAACCGGATTTTATATTGATTCCCGGAGATATTCCCACTGCGCATCCGAATAAAAGCTTGGATGTTGCAACTCATTTTATTCAAGAACTGTCAAAGAAGTATACGATTTATTATGCAAACGGTAATCATGAGCATCGGATGAGGCTGTATCCGGAAACCTATGGAGACATGTACAGCCGTTACGAAAAAGTACTTCGGGATGCAGGAGTGGTGCATTTAATTAACTCGAACACACAGTTGAAGGAATATGGCATTTGCATTTATGGTGCAGAAATTGACAAATATTATTATAAGCGTTTTGGAATCAAACCGATGCCGGATGACTATATGCCTGAGATACTCGGTACACCCTCAGGAGAATGGTTTAATGTGCTTTTGGCGCATAATCCCGACTATTTTTTGAATTATGCGTCATGGGGATCGGATTTGACGCTTGCAGGTCATGTGCACGGCGGTGTTATTCGTATCCCCTTTTGGGGACGAGGATTATTGTCACCAAATGTTCGTTTTTTTCCGAAATATGATGGCGGAATATTTCAAAAGGACAAGTCGGTTATGCTTGTATCGAGAGGATTAGGTATTCATACCATCCCGTTTAGGTTGTTTGATCCGGCGGAAGTACTTGTCTTGGACTTTGTGCCGGATGAATCCTAAGATTCAAATGATTTGCAAAGTCATTACCTTTCTGATATAATATCTGAAGTTGCGTTGAGTCTGTTTTATAGTATAAAAGGGGAAAAATTATGGCTATTCCCGTTAAACTGGAAGCGTTTGAAGGCCCTTTGGACCTGCTGCTTCATTTAATTGAGAAGAATAAAGTAGATATATATGATATCCCGATTGTGGAGATTACGGAGCAGTATCTGGCATACATTAAGGCGATGGAGACCAGAGACATGAATGTTATGAGTGAGTTTTTGGTAATGGCTGCGACGCTTCTGGATATCAAGTGCAGAATGCTTCTCCCCAAGGAAGTGAATGAAGAGGGAGAGGAAGAGGACCCCAGAGCAGAGCTTGTTCAGAAACTGCTGGAATATAAGATGTACAAATATATGTCTTTTGAACTGAGAGACCGTCAGGTGGATGCTGCCAAGAATATGTATCGAGAGCAGAACCTTCCCAAGGAGGTGGCTGCGTACAGACAGCCTGTTGATTATGAAGAATTGATTGGAGATTTGAACCTGAACAAGCTTCATGAGATATTTAAGTCTGTTGTAAGAAAACAGGAGGATAAGATTGACCCCATCCGAAGCCAATACGGTAATATTGAGAAGGATGAAATTGATATGGATGCAAAAACCTTGTATGTGGAAGCTTATGCGAGGGAACATAAATCCTTCAGCTTTCGTAAACTTTTGGAAAAACAGACAAGTAAGATGGAGATTATCGTAACTTTTTTGATTATTCTGGAATTGATGAAGGTTGGAAAAATCCATATCAGTCAGGAAAATATTTTTGATGATATCATGATAACATCTGCTGTCGCAGCATAGAGCTTGCGGACAGCAAAAAGTGGAGAACTTTATGGATAGAGTGAAAGCGGAAGCAGTCATTGAAGCAGTTTTGTTTACCATGGGTGAGTCTGTGGAAATCAGCAAGCTTGCCGATGTGATTGAGGAGGATGTAAAAACTACAAAAGCTATTTTGGAGGATATGGCAGCAAGGTACGAGCAGGATGACAGAGGAATTGCGCTTACGCAGTTTGATGGCGCGGTGCAGCTTTGTACGAAAGCTGATATGTATGAGTATCTGATTAAAATTGCGAAAGCACCACGAAAGATGACATTGACGGATACTGTGCTTGAGACATTGTCCATTATTGCATATAAGCAGCCGGTGACCAGAATTGAGATTGAGAAGGTTCGTGGTGTCAGTTGTGACCATGCGATTAATAAACTTCTGGAGTATGATTTGATCACGGAGCTTGGTCGTCTGGATGCGCCGGGAAGACCGCTTTTGTTTGGCACGACCGAACAGTTTTTAAGATGCTTTGGCGTAAAGAGTCTGGAGGATCTTCCAGAACTGAATCCTGTTCAGATGGAAGAGTTTAAACAGCAGGCGGAAGCGGAGGTACAGCTTCAGCTGGATGTATAAAACGGTAACAATAAAACATATTTTATAAAATAAGCCTCATATACTGTTTAAAGTTTATTGCGCAGGATGTTTATCATGTGGTTCAAACGATTGACAGGAGGCTTTTTTTGTGCTCTTTTTTTCTGGATGAATTGTTATGCATCCGTTAGTGGGGAAGAAGTATCTCTATATTCCACTTCAGCTGTACTGATGGATGCGGACAGTGGGCGAGTGTTATATGAAAAAAACGGATATTCCATTCTGGCGAATGCAAGTACAACCAAAATAATGACGTGCATCCTGGTTTTGGAACAAGGAAACATGGAGGATGAGATAGAAGTATCCTCTTACGCTGCTGGAATGCCGAAAGTAAAATTGAATGTGAAAAAAGGGGAGGTCTATCGCGTTGAGGATCTGCTGTACTCTCTAATGTTGGAATCCCATAATGATTCTGCTGTAGTGCTCGCTGAATATATCGGGAAAATGCATCTTTCCATGGAAATGCGAAACAAAAATACTTCAGAATACAGCATGGAGGAAAGTATGGAAGCGGTTGGGAGTTTTGCTGAGATAATGAATCGAAAGGCTGAAAGCCTGGGGTGTAATAATACTTTTTTTATAACTCCCAACGGATTGGATGCGATGAGAATATGTCGGGAAGTAGGCGGGAATACTATCCGGCAGGAACATGGAACTACGGCTGCGGATCTTGCGAGAATGATGGCATACTGCATCCGCATATCGCCTAAAAGAGAGGAGTTTTTAGAAATTACAAGGGAACCGGTACATACATTTACGGCAAATGGACGAACATTTACCTGTGTGAATCATAATGCCTTTTTAAATATGATGAACGGAGTATTGAGCGGTAAAACAGGTTTCACAAATAAGGCCGGATATTGTTATGTGGGAGCTTTGCAGGAGGGGGAAAGATTTTTTACAATTGCGCTTCTTGCATGTGGATGGCCGAACCATAAGACATGGAAATGGTCGGACAGCAGAAAATTGTTTGAGTATGCGTTAAAGACTTTTTGCTACCGAAACTTTAAACCACGAATAACTATGCAACCTATTCCGGTTTCCGACGGGGCCGACATGTCGGGAAATCCTTATCAAACAGCCTATGTTGAACCGATTCCACAAAGGCAAATACCGGTTTTTCACCTTTTGACAGCAGAGGGTGAGAAGGTTGTGGCAAGAGTGAGACTGCCGGAACTTCTCGATGCACCTGTGAAAAAATCACAAAAGATTGGAACTGTTACATACTACCTTTTAAATACGGCAGGAGATGAAGAACTGCTGGATGAAATAGATATCATATCGCCGGAAGAAATTGCAGAAAAAAACTATCTTTACTATGCATGGTTCCTGATCAGACTGTTTTGTTTTTTATGATAGAACAAATAAAATGAAAAAAAATGCAATTCGCACTTTGCGAGTTGCATTTTTTATGTTATACTACAACAGACAATTAATCATGGGGGCATTTGTGTTTTTTTGAGTTACCCCAGTTAAGTGGTTTTACTTTTTTTATTATAAATGGAGGGTTGAAAGAATGAGTACTACTTCAAAAGCGAGTCAAAGAATTTCTGCTTTGCTCGATGACAACAGTTTCGTTGAAATTGGTGGGCTGGTAACTGCCAGAGCTACTGATTTTAATTTGAAACCCGCCGAGACTCCATCCGATGGATGCATTACAGGATACGGAGTAATCGATGGAAATCTTGTATATGTATACAGCCAGGACGCTTCTGTATTAAACGGAACAATTGGTGAAATGCATGCAAGAAAAATTGCTAATCTGTATGATTTGGCATTGAAAGTCGGAGCACCTGTTATTGGATTAATTGACAGTGCCGGACTGAGATTACAGGAGGCAACTGATGCACTCAGTGCGCTTGGGGCGATTTATCAGAAACAAATTGCTGCATCCGGTGTAATCCCTCAGATTACAGCTGTTTTTGGAACATGTGGCGGAGGACTTGCTCTGTTCCCGACTTTGACTGATTTTACATTTATGGAAGAGAAAAATGCCAAATTGTTTGTAAATACACCAAACTCTTTGGATGGAAATGTGATTACAAAATGTGATACATCTTCCGCTAAATTCCAGGCAGAAGAGAGTGGTATTGTAGATGTAATCGCAGATGAGGATTCTATTCTCGCACAGATCCGTGAACTTGTAGGATTTTTACCTGCAAACAACGAAGAAGAAGGTTCATTTGCTGAATGCACAGATGACCTCAATCGTGTAAATGCCGAGCTGGCTAATTGCGTTGGTGACACTTCTGTTGCACTTTCCATTCTTGCAGATGACAATCGCTTTATGGAAGTAAAAGCTGAATATGCCAAAAATATGGTTACCGGTTTTATCCGATTAAACGGAGTAACTGTTGGTGCTGTTGCAAATCGTAGTGAAATCTGCGACGAAGAGGGCAATGTGACAGAGAAATTTGATGCTGTACTTACCTCTGACGGCTGCGAAAAAGCTGCTGATTTCGTGAACTTCTGTGATGCATTTAATATCCCGGTATTGACTTTGACTAATGTAAAAGGATATGAGGCAACTGTTGCATCTGAAAAGAGAATTGCAAGAGCTGCAGCAAAACTTACATACGCATTTGCGAATGCGACTGTTCCCAAGGTCAACGTTGTTATTGGAAAGGCATTCGGTACAGCACATATCGCTATGAATTCTAAGGCAATCGGTGCTGATATAACAATTGCATGGCCCGATGCACAGATTGGAACCATGGACAGCAAACTGGCTGCAAAAATCATGTATGAGGGACAGGGCACAGAGGTTATTTCTGAGAAGGCTGCTGAATATGAAGCACTTCAGCTGAGTGTATCCGGTGCAGCCAAGAGAGGTTATGTAGATCAGATTGTCAATGCTGCTGATACCAGAAAATATGTAATCGGTGCATTTGAAATGCTGTTTACAAAGTTTGAGGCACGTCCTGACAAAAAACATGGAACAGTCTAGAAAGGGTGATTAAAAATGAAGAAATGGTTAGCGATTGTCGGTATGATCACCTGTATCTTTGGGCTGACTGCTTGCGGGAGCGAAGAGACTCTGACAGAGTATGAGCAGCAAAAGGCAGATTATGCCACACAGCTTGCATCTCAGCAGATAATTCCATTCCTGGTGACAATTTCCGATGACAGTCAGAAAAGTATGCTGACAGATTATACCAATGAAGAACTTGCCTATATTATCAGCAATCAGTACAGTATCAATGTTGATGGATATGCGGTAAAGACTGCGGCAGATTCCTTTGGCAGGGCACTGGAGCAGATGGGTTCTATTAACGATGTGATTGGTACGACCGTTGAAATGGATGGCAATCAAATTATAGTTCTTGCAGAAGTAGAGGGTGAAAAGCGTGATGCTGAAGCGGAGATTATTTTCTCCAACGACTTATTTATGAAGTTGGAATCAGCTGCATTGAATCCTAAATCTTCCAAAGGGGAACTGATGAGCAAAGCAGCTTTAAATACTTTGATTGGTATGGGAACTGTATTTATTGTTCTGATTCTTATCAGCTTCATTATCAGTGCATTGGGTATTATTCCTAAGCTGCAGAATAACATGGCTGAAAAGAAAGCTGCTAAGCAGGCAAACGTTGACTCTGTTTCCGGAATTGAGAACGCAGTAGCTCAAATTGTGGATAGAGAGGAAGCAGAAGATGTTTCAGGAGATTTAGAACTTGTGGCAGTGATTGCAGCTGCTATTGCAGCATATGAAGGAGCTTCTTCCACAGATGGATTTGTAGTCCGTTCCATTCATAGAGTTGGAAGAGGCAGATAAGATATTCATGTGTTACGTATGAAATTGATTATATGGAGGAAATAAAAATGAAAAATTATACCATTACAGTTAATGGAAATGTATATGACGTTGTAGTTGAAGAGGGCGCATCCACAGGAGCACCTGTTGCAGCGAAAGCACCTGCAGCTCCCAAGGCCGCACCCAAAGCTGCACCCGCAGCTGCTCAGACTTCTGCCGCAGCAGGAAGTGTAAAGATAGAAGCAGGTGCTGCAGGAAAAGTATTTAAGATTGAAGCAAGTGTAGGACAGACAGTTAAGTCCGGAGATGCTGTTGTTATTCTTGAGGCAATGAAGATGGAAATTCCTGTTGTTGCTCCTAAGGATGGTACTGTTGCAAGTATTAATGTTTCTGTTGGTGATTCAGTTGATGCAGGTGCATTGTTGGCTACATTGAACTAGTCATAGTCTGAAATGTTTCAGTGAGAACAACAGGAGGTCAACAAATGGAATATATAGCTTCTACATTTGGCAACCTGATTCATCAGACAGCGTTCTTCAATCTGACTTGGGGAAACTATCTCATGATAGCGGTTGCGTGCTTTTTCCTTTATTTGGCGATTCGACATGGGTTTGAACCTTTGCTTTTAACCCCGATTGCCTTTGGTATGTTGTTGGTAAATATTTATCCGGACATCATGCTTTCCGCAGAGGATGCCACTAACGGCGCAGGCGGATTATTGTATTATTTTTATAAATTAGATGAATTGGCCATTTTGCCATCCCTTATTTTCATGGGTGTCGGTGCAATGACTGATTTCGGACCGTTGATTGCAAACCCTAAGAGTTTCCTCTTAGGTGCAGCAGCACAGTTCGGAATATTTGCAGCATACTTTGGAGCTATTTTCCTTGGCTTCAATGATAAAGCTGCAGCGGCTATTTCTATTATCGGTGGTGCGGATGGCCCTACATCTATTTTCCTTGCCGGAAAATTGGGACAGAC
>JAILPF010000301.1 GCA_024699575.1 Acetatifactor sp.
AAATCTACTTCGTGTGTTCCTTTTTTTGTCTCTTTGGTTATCAATATCTGTTCGTTGCTTAAGAAATCGGAAAGCTTGGAAGCAATATCAAGGTTGGGCTCTCTACCGGGACGGAATGAAACTGTGTAAGAAGCTGCATACACACTAGCCATTGCATTTCCGGCAGAAGGTGGCAAAATTTTAACATTCAGAATCTGAATTCCGGGAATACTTGATTCATTTAACTTTGCTTTTACATCTTCACAGGAAACAATGGAATTCATCTCCACATCCATATATTCCCCATTGCTTTCTAAACCAACTCCAAGTGGCTGAGCAAAGGACATAATCTGGTGAGGGCTGAAGCCGGATGAGTATGCAATATCCAGTTCTGCTCTTCTAAATGCTTTTTGAAAAAAACGCATGACATCCAAATGACCGATATATCGAACGGCGCCATGTTTATTAAACTTAATTCTTAGCTTCAAAACAAATTCCTCCTCCAAATCTGGCAGCACCACAGCCTTGGCATTTCATCTTGCAATTCTCGGAAATCTGCTCAGATTGAGCTTTCATCCATTCCCTTTTCAAAAATTCTTTTGTCACGCCGCAATCAATGAAATCCCATGGTAATATTTCATCCAGACTTCGCTCCCTTGTAGTATAAAAATCAGGGGAAAGTCCACACTCTTCCATGGTCTGAAGCCATCGCTCGTTGTTAAAATATTCACTCCATGCATCGTAAAAGCTACCTTTCTGATAAACTTTCAGGATTACTTCACTAAGGCGTCGGTCACCTCTTGCCAAAATGCCTTCCAGAACACTTGCATCAGCCTCATGCCAATTATACTTAATACTTTTTTGATTTAACTGTTCAGTAATGGCCATTTTAGTCTGATAAGCTTTTTCCAGGAATTCTTCTTTTGTACATTGTTTTGCCCATTGGAAAGGCGTAAATGGCTTGGGAACAAAAAAGGATGTACTGGTGACAATCTGCACTTTACCATTGGTTCGTTTATCTTTTGGAACAACCTCAAAGAACGTGGCAGCTATTTTGTTGGATAATTCAGCAATTCCACGAATATCTTCCTCTGTTTCAAGTGGCTGCCCCAGCATAAAGTAAAGTTTTACTCTCGTCCATCCTCCTTCAAAGGCCATCGCAGCACCGTTTAATATCACTTCTTCGGTTAATCCCTTATTGATAATATTCCTAAGACGTTGACTGCCTGCCTCCGGAGCAAAGGTTAAGCTTGATTTTTTGATGTCCTGAACCTTACTCATCACATCCAGAGAAAAGGCATCAATTCTCAATGAAGGGAGAGAAATATTAATGTGTTTTTTATCACATTCTTCTATCAGGAAATCAATCAGTTCAGGTAGTTTGCTATAATCACTGGAACTTAAGGAACTCAGGGAAATTTCTTCATGACCTGTGTTTTTTAACATTTCCATTGCATATTCTTTTAATACCTTGGGATTACGCTCGCGAACCGGACGATACAACTGCCCTGCCTGACAGAATCTGCATCCTCGGATACAACCGCGCTGGATTTCCAATACGACACGATCCTGTGTAACTTTGATAAAAGGAACAACCGGCTTTGTGGGATAATAAGCATCCGTAAGGTTCATTTCGATCTCTTTCAAAATGGTGGCCGGAATATCCTCCTTTGTTGGTATAAATGACGAGATGGTACCATCTTTATGGTAGGTCACCTCATAAAAACGGGGAACATAGAGTCCCGGAATCATGGCAGCCTGATGTAGGAATTCTTCACGACTATTACCGTTTTTGCGACATTCACGATAGAGTGCAATCAAATTGGCATATTGAGTTTCTCCCTCCCCGATATAGAAAATATCAAAAAAGTCTGCAATCGGTTCCGGATTATAGGTACAGGGACCGCCTCCGATTACAATTGGATCTGCTTCGGTTCTATCTTTTGCAAGCAGCGGGATTTGAGCTAAATCCAATACTTGCAAAATATTGGTATAGCACATTTCGTATTGTATGGTTATACCTAGAAAATCAAAATCTTTGATTGGATTCTGGGATTCCAGTGCAAAGAGGGGTATCTTTTCCTGACGCATAATTGCATCGAGATCCACCCATGGAGAATAAACGCGTTCACACCATACGCCTTCCATTTCATTTAACATGCCATATAAAATCTGGATTCCAAGATGGGACATTCCAATTTCATAAACATCCGGAAAACACATTGCAAATCTTACATCTACCTGGGAGAGATCCTTTTCGACAGAATTGACCTCATTTCCGATATAACGTGCGGGTTTTTCTATTTTCATTAAGATATCATCAGATAACGCTAATTTTTGGGACATTTTATACCTCTTTCCTATTTTACTTGCTTGCATCTTTCATTGCTTTAACATCCTCTGACGAGCATGGATGATTTGAATATCTTGCATAGTTATAAATTGATGACATTTCATGCTTATTTAAGATAACACCATGTTCGTCAGCAGTCAAATACTCTGGATTGACCAGCGTGGATTCGTCGGAAACCTTTTTTTTGTAAATCCTTCGGATACGTTCTTGTGGAGAAAAATGCCGGGTAAGATTTACTATCCGATTGCCCTGTGTTGAGGCAATATCACATTTTTCCCGTATTTCAGATATGGATTCATCCAATACTTCACTAACTGCTATCTTTCCGGACCATCTGCTCTTCAGAAAAAGAATCAAGTGCCATAATAGCCAGATACATAGAATAATCAAGCCAAGAACAAATGCAATTTCTATTAGATATTCCAGAATCGTCCAGAGAAAAAACGGTTCACTGCTCTCTTCTATGATTGGCATTTCCTCCGGTGTAAACGGGACAAGTTCCTCAGAACCAGCAGTTTCTTCCGGCTCCGCTGCGGAAGGAAATAAGGAAAACAAAAACCTCAGAACTGCAAACAGACCGCTTCGAATCGCAGAAAATACACCACCAAATAAGTTCAGATTGGACACAATAAATAGACATATTATCCCGAATAATGTGAAAAAACTAACCAAAGTAATACCAGAACGAAACATTTTGATACTTGGGATATGGCTTGCGCTACTTTGATTGACAGAAAGAAAATTTAGGTATTGTGTAATATAGTGCTGAATAAAAAACAGTCCAATCGAAAAAATGGTGAATAACAGGAGAATATTATCCCACTCTCTATGTCCCAGATGATGTAATATCAGTATAGTGACTCCAGTAATCGGAAATATCAATGGCAGATATATTGGTTGATTGGAGAAATCTGAGTGACGGGACCGTATTTTCAATGATTCGATGACATAAATTGCAACAATTAATAAATGAATTATTCTGCAGAACGGTGCGACTCCGGGAAGTGCATACAACATTGCCGCGTACAACAATACCAAAATTGCCGACTGCCAAAAGTATTTCAGATAAATTCTGAAAAAATAAAATAAGATTGGTGTCAGCCCCAATATAAACCAGATACCGATGGAGGGTTTGCCGGATAAAAGCAGGTCAGAAAATACCGATGTAATGAGGATATACAGCGGAAAAAAAACAGAGTGATTCATTTGAGTAATAAAGATTTCTTTTATAATAATAATCCATTTTGCGGTCTTTTCTTCCACTTTTCGTTCCTTTCACATTTATGTTATTTTCTGATATGTATAAATCTTACAGAATTCTCAATATCAGGAGAGATAGCAGGATTCGTACTGTCCCATACCGGATAAAACCATATAAAACCATTTCCGACATTCTTGCACTTATTCATTAACTCAAGAAATGGTGGATACTGATGAAATGCAATGATACAGGTAAAAACATTTGATTTGGAAGTAAGTAACTTATCCTGAAAGGTCTCTACAAAGTCAACGGTTGGCTTTTCCATGTCAATTCGGGCAAGTGCTTGATACAATTGTTCCAGCTGGACAATTCCGGTTTTCTCATCCATCCAAAGTGGTTTTGAGGTATGGATATCCAAACCGTTACCATAGCAGGATACCTGCATTCCGCGACTTAAAAAGAAGGAGGCTAAACCGGCTGCAATCCGGAAAGTCGCTTCAACACAGTCTTCGTTTTTCAATACTCCCCTATCCTCCACATCGAAAAAAATCCTTAAAGAAGGCAGCGCAGTATAATTCTTCTGATTGACTTTTAGCTGCCCTGTTTTGGCAGTAGCTTTCCAGTTAATGCTCTTTAACTCATCATATGGCTGATATTCACGAATTCCTCTGTATTCAAAAGGATCCTCCAACAGATGTTGCTTTGTTAAAATTTCTCCGTTGAGCTGTTTTAACTCTAAACGAAATTCTTCACTGTTAAAGGGCTTGGGGTAGACATAGAGGCTTGTTTGAATCGGGAGTGTCTGAACAAATTCCATGGTATAAAATAAGTCGGAACCGACAAGATCCATACTTTCGATTTGATAAAATCCACGTTTTCCGCCCACAAATCGAATGGAACGAGTCAGTTTCTCGCCACCGTTTATATGTAAGACATCATTGCGATAATATTTATCGGTAGTTCTGGAGCCTTTTTCGGCATCGAAAAGCAGATGCCTGTCTGTTTGAAAACGAACTTTCAACATGGAAAGAGGAAGATGCTTTCGGTTGGTGATTATCTCGCATATTTCCCCCTCTTCCCCTTGAAAGATTGCCTTTTCTTTAAAAAAAAGTGATGCAGTCAAATGGCGGTTCCAGAGCTTTTTGTAAATAGTCTGTTGCATGTAAAACAGAATCAGTGCCAAAAGCCCTATTTCCAGTAGTTGAATCATTTTGTGAAATCCTCAGTAGGAATGATAATATTTTTTATTAGTTGCTGAATAAGTTCGTCTGTTTTTTGCTGATTCCCAAATCCGGTCACAATACGATGTGAAAGCACAGGAACAGCAAGTTGTTTCACGTCATTCGGAGTGCAATAATCTCTGCCGTCTAAATAAGCATATGCTTTAATGCACTTTAAAAGAGCAAGGCTGCCTCGAGGACTTACCCCCATTAAAATATCCGGTATATGCCGGGTCTGTTCAACAATTTGAACCATATATTCCAGGACAGACGGGTGAACATATACAGCATTTGCTTCATTGCGAGCATTCTGTAAATCCTGCAACTGAAAAACAGGTTCAAGACTTGCAAGTGGCTCTGATTGCATATAGCGGTTTAAAATGCCCAGCTCCTCTTCGTGGCTGGGAATCCCCATAGAAAGTTTCATCATAAAACGGTCAAGCTGCGCTTCGGGCAAAGGAAAAGTTCCTGCAGTCTCGATAGGGTTTTGCGTTGCAATAACAAAAAAAGGTACTCCTGGAACATAACTCTCTCCGTCGATGGTTACCTGCCGCTCTTCCATACATTCCAATAAGCCGGATTGCGTTCTGGGGGTCGCACGGTTGATTTCGTCCGCTAAAAGGATATTGGTAAAAATAGGTCCTTTTTTGAGTTGAAACCTGTTCTGCTGCATATCATATACATTTAGACCGGTTATATCGCTTGGAAGCAGGTCCGGAGTGAACTGTATTCTGGAAAAGTCGGCATTGATAGATTTCGCCAATGTCTTGGCAAGTTTTGTTTTCCCTGTTCCGGGTACATCTTCCAGAAGAACATGCCCGTCAGCAACCAATGCAGTCAGGAGCAAACGTATTGTGGTATCTTTACCGATAATTACTTTTGATATGTTTTTTGAGATGGTTTCATATAAATTTTTCCCGTTATCAGACATATATTCTATCCTCTTTTTGTTTAAGC
>JAILPF010000328.1 GCA_024699575.1 Acetatifactor sp.
GGTGGTAGCTGTACCGCCCTTGAACTCCAGGCTGTAATTCAATGCATCACCGGTGGATGCCTTGTTCACACCCATTACCACAAAGCCACCAATGATGACAACGCAGGAAATCACTGCAAAAATTGCTTTCTTTGAAAGGAAATCAATTCCCTTTATTTCCTTGCCAACACCATACCATTTTTCGTTCTTAAAGCCTATTGCATAGAATGCTCTGAGAATAAATCTGGTAACTACCAATGCAGTAAACATAGAGAGTACAATACCGAGTGCAAGGGTCTGTGCAAATCCTTTCACTGTTCCGGGTGCAATCATCAAAAGCACTGCAGCTGCAATCAAGGTAGTGATGTTACCATCCACAATTGCGGACAGGGCTTTATCAAAACCAATCTTAATGGAACTCTGTACTGTCTTACCGGTTGCAAGTTCCTCACGGATACGTGCAAAGATAATAACGTTGGCATCCACAGCCATACCGATGGAGAGGATGATACCTGCCACACCGGACAGAGTCAATGTCATATCGAAACCGTTTAACAAAAGTACTACAAGTGCAACATACAAAAGAAGCGCTATAACTGATGCAAGTCCCGGGATAAAGTAAACAGCAATCATAAATACTGCTACAATAGCAAGTCCGATTGCACCTGCCTTGATACTGGTATCGATTGCCTCAACACCAAGCTGTGCGCCAACCACTTTTGAATGTAACTCTTCCAGTTCCAGACTAAGTCCACCAATACGGATAGTAGATGCGAGATTCTCAGCCTTTTCATAGGACTCCATAGGAGAAATCTGAGCATTACCATCGGTAATTACAGCATTTACCTTTGGAGCACTTACAAAGTTGCCATCATAATAGATACCAAGAGTTTCGCCTTTGTTAAAAGCTTCCGTGGTTGCCTGAGCAAATTTCTCACGACCCTCTTCTGTCATGACCAAATCTACAGCATACTCATTGTTCTTCATCTCATTCTGTCTGGAAATAGCATCTGCTGATTTAACATCAGTACCTTCCAACTTGATGGAACCGTCTGCCTTCAATTCGTCAATAGTTTTGTTCAATACATATGTGTAACCATAATTACCGTCTGCATCGGTAACAAGCTGCTGTGTGTAATTCTTATTGCCCTCTGCATCTGTCTCTGCAATAAAATACAATGCACCGGGTTTGCCAAGTTCCTGAAGAATTGCGTTAGCATCGCTTACACCGGGGATTTCAATATTGATTCTGTCTGCCCCCTCCTGATAAACAATTGCTTCTGTGCTGTAGTTCTCTACTCTCTTCTGTAACTTGGCAATGGTATCTGCCATGTCTGTAGTGCTGGGATTCTCATCGCCAACCACCTGATAAGTAATGCTGACACCGCCTGCCAAGTCAAGTCCCAGATTGATGTCAGATGCGCTGCCTGAACCATCTGCATTCCAGCCGAAAACATCCACATAGGAAATTCCAACCAAAATCAGGATGGCACAGAGCAGTGTCACAATTGCTCTACTCTTTTTCATAGTTCCTTTGTCCTTTCTTCTATACCCTGTCTTTTTTATTCTTCGTCCATCTCGCTGGCCTTTAACATGATTGCGCACTCAACACGTTTCCTTTCAAGCTCGCAGCCAACTTCATAGGCATCATTGATATTTCCGTGGAAATTGTAAGAATTGGCTGCACAGCCGCCACTGCAATAGAATTTAGCAAAGCACTTCTTACATTTATCCTTGGCATATACATTACAGCATTTGAACTCGTTTTGAATATCCTCTCTCATGATACCGGTATCCACATTTCCAAGCAAAAACTCCTCATTCCCCACAAACTGATGGCAGGGATATAAATCACCCCATGGAGTAACTGCCAAGTACTCTGTACCCGAACCGCAACCGGAGAGACGTTTTGCCACGCAGGGACCGCCTGCAAGGTCAATCATAAAGTGGAAGAAGTTAAATGCCTTACCTTCTTTACGACGTTTAATCATCTCCACAGCAAGTTTATCATATTCTTCCTTCAGAACCGGAATATCTTCTTCCCGGATGGCATAATCATCTGTAGGCTGAGCTACAACAGGCTCCACCGAAATCTGCTTGAAGCCCAAATCTGCAAGATGCAAAACATCCTTTGAGAAATCCAGGTTATTGTGAGTGAAAGTACCACGCACATAATAATTCATCTGGTCACGACTCTCTGCAACCTTTTTAAATTTCGGTACGATTAAGTCGTAGCTGCCCTGACCGCCTCTGAAAGGACGCATCAGATCATGAATTTCTTTTCTGCCGTCGATGCTGAGCACAATATTGCTCATCTCTTTATTGGCAAACTCTAAGATGTCATCGTTCAATAAAACACCGTTGGTGGTCAATGTGAAACGGAATTTCTTGTTATTGGGCTTCTCCAGACTTCTTCCGTATTCAACCAACTGTTTTACAACATCCCAGTTCATCAAAGGCTCTCCTCCGAAGAAGTCAACCTCCAGATTGACACGATTTCCGGAATTAGCCACGAGAAAATCCAATGCCTTTTTGCCAACCTCAAAGCTCATAAGTGCACGTCTGCCATGATACTCACCTTCCTCGGCAAAGCAATATTTGCAGGCAAGATTACAATCATGGGCAATGTGCAGGCACAAAGCTTTTACCACGGTCTTTCGATTCTTAAAATCAAATATGTAATTCTCATAGGTGTCAGGCGCAAAAAGCTGTCCGGCTTTCTCCAGCTCCAAAACCTCGTCCACCGCCTCGGTCACCTGCTCAGCAGGATAGGAAGCATTGGTAAGATTCAGGACTGCTGCCTTGATGGTATCCGCATCCTTGATGCCTTCATTTACAAGGGGCTCAACAAGGGGAATCATATCATACACAATATCGTCCACCACATGGACAGAACCACTGTTGACATCCATGACGATATTGTACCCATTGTTTTTATACTGATGTATCACTAAATTTCTTTCCTTTCCAAAATGCACAAAAAGTGTTACCAAAAAAGTCACACTTTTCAATCACATAGTACATAATATAAGCAGCGACCGAAATCGCTGCTTACGCTAGTCTCTTCTTTTTGTTTACTTATTTAATCTTTTCACAACTCTGATTTCCTACAGTGCAGGAAGTCTTGCATGCTGACTGGCAGGAAGTCTGGCACTCGCCGCATCCGCCCTTCTTCATAGATTCTTTCAGATCTCTTGTTGTCAAAGTCTTAATATGCTTCATATTGCTAAACACACCTTTCTTTTTCTAAAAAAGTATACTCTAAGTAATAAAACCTTTTGTAGTATACCACACATTTTTCATTTGTAAAAGGGGTTTCTTATAAAAAATTCCAAAAACTCTTTCTTCTTATCGCTTATCCTCCTCAACAAATGTATGATTCTTAATCCTTTCATAATCTTCCTGTGTAATTTTCAAGATTGTGCCATGTTTAAAGCCATATGGGAATTCAAATTTCTCATCCGCTCTTATAAATTTCCCCACGCTTAGATTCTCTGAGACAAATGGCACATATCCCTGACCGGCTCCCGGGACTCCATAATAATCCAAAAACAGGCACCACCTGCCATCGTCCAGTTTCACTGCGGTAGGTGCCTCATATAATCCCTCTTCGATCACAGACATGCTTTTATCAAAGGCATCCATTTTTTGATACGGTCCCAAGACAGAATCCGCCTGTAGCATCTGAATTCTAGCCGGGTTACGTTCACTTTTGACGAACAGATAAAACTTGCCGTCCTCCTCATAAATCGCTGAATCAATCACCCCACCCCCGTCCGGTTTCCTATATAATAGTTCCGGCTTTGAAAAATGTAAAAAATCCCTTGTCCTACTATAATAAATCGCTTTATCTCCAAAATCATTGCTTTGATGTGCGGATGACCAATGCAGGATATAATCTCCGCTCTCCCCATCAAAAATGACATCGGGTGCCCATAGGCAGCCAAAATTCTCATCACCCAGGATTGCAAGTCTCTGTTCGCTCCAATGAATCAAATCCTCTGACTCCCAAATGGAAAAAGCTTTGCTTCCATTGCGTGCAATTTCCTTCCATGAATGTTTATACTGATTTCTCATGCCATAGGCAAGACTCAAATCCGTCCCAATGATATAGTACTTGTGCGTATATTTACAGTATGTAATGGTAAAATCTCTCGCCCCTTTATCACCATAATAACACCATGCAACCGGATTTCCGTCATTTACCTTTTCCCACACAAAACCGTCCTTGCTAAGGCCTAAATAGACCTGCTCTCCTTCGGGAGATGTGGTTTCTTTAAAATGGACAAATATATATGCTGACATACTCCTTACCTCCTGTAATATTTCTTTTTCAACAGACTATCCTCTTTTGATATGGAATACCGCCAAAGAATATGGCTTCATGCAGTAAGTAATCCGCCCATTTTGAACGGCAACTGTTTTTTCTTTGGGAGATACCTTCATAGGTTCATCAAAACTGTTTGCATCTTCCAATTTATAATCTTCCATAATGTAGAGTGTTGCTTCTGTGGCACTTGAGTTTTCCAATTGGATCACCACATCTTTGCTCTCTTTTTCCACATTAGCAGCCTTCACCATAACTGCATCCGCATCCTCCACAGCAGAATAGTAAAGTGACTCAGGTATTACATTTTTTGCTTCATGGTCACAGTATTTTTTCCCGTCTATATATGTAGTGACATGATTGTCTTCCACTTCCAACAGGGCTTTATATACCCGGTTTTCTTCCACATCAATGGTGTACATTCCAAGACCGGAAGGATAATTGTTTATGGCTCCCTCCAGCATAGTCATGTGCTCCCATCCATCAATAATCCAACGCATTTCGTTTTGTGGGTTCTGTCGTGCAAAACGAAGCATAAAACTGCCAGCACCTGTCAAAGACTTTGCAAGAGGGCATGCTTTCTTCTCAAATTCAAAGGAAATTGCGTAATTCTTCCCTGTTATCCTACCGCATTCTTTTTCTGCAACTTCCGGGGAAAGTTTAAAATCATCCAGCTTTTGGATACTATTGTTGGTCCTATCCATAATTACAAGATTGGATATTTCCACATTCGCATTGCTGGTGGTAAAGAGCACTTCACCTTCCATAGTAGGAGTTGTCTTTTCTTTCTTCACAATATTATCATGCGTTTCAATCAGTGCCTCCCCCTGATTCCGCATAAACAATTTCTGCACATAGTAGTTAGGTGTAGCATAGACCTGATGGTTATTATAAAAAATCATATTCGCATGCCAATTGGTATAATCCACATGGCAAAGCATTGGCGCATAGCAGGCCAGAGCCATTTCCGGTGCCTTCTCCATCCCCATCATAAAAACGGCTTCGTAGAGCGCATTTTTCCAGGTATTTTCATGGGATGCATACTCTCCCAAGAATACTTTTGCATTTCTCTTCGGATATTCCATATATCTTTCTGCATTTGCAATAAACCACTCCGGGCTCTGATAATAATGCTCATCCACATAGCTGGTTTCCGTTTTTTCTGCCAGATCCCAACCCATATCATACTCGCTTCCCTTGGCTGCAGGACCGGCCGACCCAATCACTTCAATTTCGGGGTGCTTCGCCTTCAAAGCCTTTAATATAATCTCATATCTTTCGAAGAATTCTTTGCCAACCTCCTCGTTTCCAATGGCAAGATACTTCAAGTGAAAGCTGTCTGGATGTCCCATTTTGGCACGGACACTCCCCCACTTTGTGGTCACAGGGCCATTTGCGAACTCCACCAGTTCGAGCACTTCATCGATCCATTCCTGCATCTCATCCAAAGGGCAGCTTCTTAAGAAATGGGGATCAAATCCGGCAGGAACTACCGGGAGAGGCTGTGCTCCTATATCTTCACAGAGCTGAAAATACTCAAAATATCCAAGGCCCAATGTCTGATTATAATTCCAGCTATTCCTTCTCGGGGGACGGCTCTCTATCGGTCCAACTGTGTTCTTCCATCGGTAAATGGAATTTCGGTCTTCGCTGTTTAAGGAACCGATATGTACAAGACAGCCGCCCGGGAATCTCATGAAGGAAGGTTTCATCTCTTTCAGCAGTTCCGCAATTTCTTTCCGTAACCCATTTTTTCGACCAAGAAAAGTATCTCGCGGAAACAAGGAAACCATATCCAGATCAATCCGGACTGCTTCTTCAAAAAGAATACTGATCCTTCCTGCCGAATCTGTATCAGAAGCAATCAATTCACAGGAAAATTGTGTCCACTCTCTCCCTTCTGCAACAAACCTTTTCTCCGCATAGATTTTTTTCCCACTCACATCTTCCAAACGCACAATTGCCGAAACAGGAGCTGTAGATTTCCTGCGATAATAACAGGAGAAGTCGTATACTTTACCCTTTTCCACCGGAATTCCTTCTCCGTAACCCTCATTTTGAATTCCGCCTCCCAAGCCTGCAGTATTCACCTCCAGCCTTAAGTAATGGAGGTTTCTATCATTTAAAGGATCCACCATATCCACATGGGCATTCACTACACTTCTTCCGCGTTCTATCACTTTCCATGCAGTCAAACCGTGATAGGTCGGATTATCTATCCTGTCGAATTCAAACGAACGATTTCTGATCAGCTCCGCATACAATCCTCCATCTGCGGCATGGTTCAGATCTTCAAAAAAAATCCCGAATAAATCCCCCTGTTTTTTTACTTCTCTTCCCTCGAATACCTTTAAGGTTATTTGCTCCATTATCTGATTCCTCCTAGATCTTTTATTATTTTATTTAAGCAAATGCTTTACTTTTTAATTATTCGCTTATATTAAATACATTATTATAGAAAAAAATATATGTCAATAGCATTTTTTCAAGAAATCTATTTATTTATTTTATTATTTACTTCAATAAATTTATCCATTATAATGAAAGCATATTTATTTTAGTCAAATACATTACTACAATAGAATGAGGTTTCTATATGTTACATTTATCTTCTTTGGATGAAGCAGAAAAAGTAATTAAAGCATTAAGTGCCTCCATGCGAATGGAAATCATGAAACTTATCTATCGCACCCCGGGACTTAGCATGAATGAATTGGCGCAGACTTTGGGACTGACTAATAGTGCTATCTCTATCCATGTCAGTAAGTTGGTAGAGGCGGGATTAGTTCAAATCGAAACCACCTCCGGTAAACGTGGCACACTAAAACTTGTCAGTCCATGCCACGATCGCTTAATCATTGACATGGCACCTCCCGAAGAGGAACCGCACTACTATCAAGATGATATCAAAATCGGTTACTATACCGGCTGGAACATAACCCCCACCTGTGGACTTGCTTCACCTGATAAGAGAATCGGTGCTCAAGACGATGTCAAAGTTTTTACATTCCCGGAACATTTTGAAGCCGATATTCTTTGGTTTGGTAGCGGCTATGTGGAATATATTCTTCCCAATCATCTGCAGCCCGGGCAGCATTTACGAGAATTACAGATATCCTTTGAAATCTCCTCGGAATGCCCCGGAAACAATGACGATTATCCATCAGACATTCATTTTTCACTCAATGGCACTCCTCTGGGCATTTGGATTAGTCCGGGGGATTATGGCGCACGTAGAGGACATATTTGTCCGGCTTGGTGGCCACCCGGAATGAATCAATACGGACTATTGAAAACACTGTCAATCAACCAAGAAGGGACTTTTATTGATGGAGGGCAAAAATTGTCTGACGTTACCATCGAAGATTTAAAGTTGGACTATAACAGTCAAATGACCTTCCGTTTTGAAGTTCCTCAAGATACCCCAAACTGTGGTGGATGTACCTTATTCGGAGAACACTTTGGGGATTTCAATCAGTCGATTCGCATCAAAACAATCTATGATATTTAAAAAACAGACCCTGTTTCCAGGGCCTGTTTTTTAGATTTATGGAATTACTTCATGAAAGGAAGTATCTGCCTGAAACAGACTTCCTGAGCCGGAGTCTGTTCTGAGCACGTAATTGGAATGCCTCAAATAGATTCATCCTTACTTTAAATGAATCTTTTGTCCTACTTGGAGCTTTGAACTGTCTTTGATCTGAGGATTCAACTGGAGGAGCTGCGCGAGGGACATATTGTTGCGTCTTGCGATCTTAAAAAGAGAATCTCCTTTTTCAACCTCATATCCGGTACCGGAAAATCTTACTCTCTCGTTGACTCTTCTCTCTGTTACAGTCACAACATAGTCACCGCCACACTCTAAGGAAAATACTGCATTTCCGCAGCTGACGATTCGAAAAGAACTGCAGTACTCTAACCGACTTTTCTCTGCATTATAGCGATACAGATTTGCATACTTTCCGGAATTTTCCTCCCCCAGCGCCACGTGCATATTTACTCGTACCGCGAAATCACCGGTATCCTTTACAGCAATCTGTTTTGTCGCCTTAGCATGTTTTGCTTCAACCACATTCTCGGGAATTTTCTCCACCTCATCATCAATGGACAGGTCGATATTCTGCAAGGCACTCACATTTTTGATATCCTGGCCACTAATGCTCAGCGCAACACCTGTCTTACTGTGGAAAGCGACCGTCACCGGCTGTCCCTGAATCATTCCTAAAACAGAAACCGGCACAACTGTCTCATTGCTGCCTGCGAAATCCAGATTTTCATTCATCGGAATTCTTCCGTTTCCAGTGCCTAACTTCTCTGCTACTTCCGCAATCTTCTCAGCGATCACATCCACAATCACATCCCAGTTGACAATGTCTTCTGCAGGAGCAGACGCAGTGTTATTTTCCCCTTCTGTCTGCCCGGGAGTCTGAGGCTCCTCTTCCTGAGGTTCCTGATTCTGGGGTTCTTCTTCCTGAGGTTCCTGATTCTGGGGTTCTTCTTCCCGAGGCTCCTCTTGCGGAAATTCCGGCTCAGAAGAAGCATCCCCATCGGATACCGTGGGCTGAGGTTCTTCCTCTGCTGCGTCTCCATCTGACACGCTGGGCATTTCCTCAGGAATATATGCTGTCGCACTGATGACAACCGTCATCTCGTCCATCACAACAGGCTCACCGTTCCCCCTGCTCAATGTTACGGTGAAAGAATAACTACCATCAGTTCCGTCTTCATCTTCCACAGTTCCGGCCTGTGCCTCTTCAAATTCCGTTGTCGCAACTTCAGCTACTACCTCACCCAGATCTAACTCGGCAAGAATTGCCTCCACCTGCTCTTTCGCAGCTTGCGCAGTCGGTGTTTCACTCTGCGTTAATGTCATCGCTTCCACAGCTTCTGCCACGGCTTCACCTGCCGCTGCGATTGCGGCTTCCTCTTCAGCTGCAGCAGTATTGCGGTAATAGATTTCCAAATGATCCATCAGACCACTGTAATACTCTCCGCTCCCCCAATTTCCCTTACCGATCTGCAGGACACCGCCTGTTTCTGTAAGGATATCCGTTAATTGCACTGTTGAGCAATCTCTGGTAGCCCATTGCTCTCCATCCACATAAATCGTAAAATTCGTTTTTGTAATCACAACATCAACATGCTTCCAACCGGATATATTTGACTTTTTCTCAGTATCCGCTGTACGCGCATTCAGGTAACGCTCCGCTCTGATACCGGCCGTTCTGTCAAGAATACCGAAATAAGTCGGTTTGGATCCATTCACGCTGCCGGAACTCGGCGCTGCAAAAAATGTCCATCCAACATTTCCGGATGCATCATATTTCGCATCATAGGATATTGTGATCTCATCCATTCCCTTCAGAAGAGGTGTTCCGTCATTCTTCGTAACATCCAGCCAAAAGGCACTGCTCAACTTGGCGGCCTTGCCTCCGTCATAGGAATCGCCATAGTTTGCACTTCCCATAACTGTTGCCTTTGCCCCTCCGCCAAGCACCTCCGTCACGCCGCTTTCCAGATCCTCAAAATCAAAGGATGCTATCAGCTCTCCCTTCAATACCTCTGCAGGCGAATAATTCCTTGTCGGAGAAATCACAGGTTCGCTGTCTGTAAAATCTTCGCTCGTTTCCGCTGCCTTAGCGGTCACACGAAATGTATAGGTGCCGCCCTCCTGCATCATTGCTCCATAGTAATAGGAATAAGTACCTGCATCATTTTTTTCGAGCGTCACTACGGAACCTTCTACCTCTGCGTCATCTTTGTATAAGCATAAACGATATGCGTCCACGTTCTCCTCTGACAAAGATGCATTGAAGCTTACATTCTTGCCATCCCATGACAAGCCAACCGGGCCTTCCAGAGCGATTGTGTTGAAAGTAATCTCGATAGTGTAATCCTGTTCTAAGCCCTCATTTTGGGCTGTAACAATAGCAGTACGCTTCGCATTCTGTCCCGTTTCTTCTCCCGTAAACTCGATCGGTGTCACACCGCTTGTCAATTCTGTTTCACCCTGATACAGCTTTGCACCGCCGCTTGTTTTGAAAACAGGAATTTTGTCACTGTCCGTAAATAAGGCTTCACCCATCTCAGCCACAAATGTATGAGTGTCTTCAAGCTGTTCAAACTTAATTCCATTCATCTTGAATGACAGCAAGGGTTCCTGCTCTACTACCCTTCCAAAAATATGAAACTCTGCAATACTCAAAAATGAATTTGCACCGCTTGCGTTTACTCTCGGATTGTAAAGTCTGATGTAGCGGAAAGGTACATCCTCATAATCAGATGTGATATAAAGCGTCTGCATGGCATCTGTATTTGCCGCTCCGCCTGCCTGTGAAATAGTTACCCACGTATCACCGTCATTGGATGCCTCTAATGACACATTGGCTGTTCTGCTTCCAAAGCCCTGCCTGGACTGTAACTCGAATTTACTTAATTTTACTCCGAGTCCATCGCCAAAATCGATGGTAAAGGATGCTGCGTTTGCATTTTGTGAATGACGCCATTCAATAAATGTGTCGCTGTTGCCATCCATAAGGCTGGTAATAACCGGTATGATAGCCTGCTGATTCTCAGAGTAGCCACCGTCCAGTGCGCTGTATCTTGCAAAGTTTAGTTCATCCGCATACTTGATATAATCGATGGAGCCATCCGCTTCCGTAGGGACAATCATAACCAGATTTTCCACAGCTCGATTCAGATTTTCCAGCGCATTTACAAAATCCTGTGTATATCCGCCTGCCGCAAGCATCTGCGCAGTTGCAAGTGCCTGCTCGTATGCACTTAAGCTTGCCCGGGAATAACGCTTATTTGTATCATATGTTCCAACTGCCTCAATCAGGTCATCGAGTGATTCCAAAATAACAAGATTACGTTTCTGAGCCGTCCAAGTATTTCCATCATCTGCTACAATCCAGGCTTCCCGTTCTCCGGGTTCAGAAGCAAGGATTGTAACAATTCCATTGTTGCTCTCAAAAAGTTGATCCACACTGACGTATGTAGCAACCGGATCCTCGTCAAAATCAAAGGTTTCTACTGCAATATTATAGTTCTGGTCCACCAGCAGGTAGTCCGTATATCCCCCCTGCTCTTTTTCTACGGAAAATACCGGGTTTTGATATGCCAGACTTACAATTTCAGGTGGCGTATTATCCTGTCCAAGCATGATATAATCCAGATCCACATCACCCGTGACAGATAAGTATACCTTTGAGTAACTCTTTGCCACATCCGACAGATCACACTGAAATGTTGTCCAATTGCCATAGGTATTGGGAATCTCTAATTTCAATATACCGAAATCATAAAATGCCTGTTCATCCGTAATCTCCCCGCCGTTGCTAATATCATTCGTCATGGTCAGAACTGCTTTTCCATTTGTGCGTACTCGGAAAGACACAATCTTTTTTTCCGTTCCCAAACGATAAAATGCAATCGATCCGGACTGAAATTCCGCATACGTGATATCGTCGTCCGTTTTGTTCGTAACCTGCCCCGACTTGATAAGACTATAGTTTTCACCCTGCACACGCTCCACAGTTTCTTCCACATAATGATAGGAACAAATGGAAGAAATAATCAGGTTTCCAGAGCCTTCATACACATAATAGATATCCTGATTTCCTCTGATGGTGGAATAATGTTCTCCGGGCACATTGATCGTCATCATCACACCACCGGTATAAGGTACCGCATAAGTGGCGATCAGCTCAGCCGGCTCATTTCCGGGTGTCCCACGATACAGTTTTAATGTTCCTTCCGACCCGGATGCAATATTCATGGTCAAACCACTGTTTCCAATGTCCATGTCCATAGAATCCCAGCCAAATACAGAACCATTCTGTAGCACAGCATTATCACCATCTACAGACACATTCTCCAAAACAGATGCGTCCTTAACGGCATTGGCTTCATATGCGAAGTAATTGCTGAATGCCATCCAATCCAGGGAAGCCGTATAGCGATATACATTGTCGGATCCCAAATGTAAAAATGCAAAGGAATGTGTACCACTAAGCTGTCTTGTCATGGTAAACAGTTTTGTCGCAAAGCTTGTCCACCAACCGGTTCCGCCACTGTAGTCATCGACCAGCACTTCTCCGGCATCCAATTCGGCACTCGTAACAGCACTCCAATCCTGCACATTCACATCATCCAGAAGAATCAGCTTAAAATGTGTTCCCTGGGAAGAGTTACTTGCCGATCTTAAGATAAAGGTATCAACCGGGTCTTCTCCAAGATCCACATTCTGAAACCACAGATAATCTCCGGGGTAATTATCCTGAACCGTCGCTCTGTTTCCCATCTCATCCGAAAAGTCTTTTAAGGAAGGTCTTGCCGTATTCGACATGCCGCTTGCATATGCACCGGTAAAATCCTTCGCAAAAATACGTCCGGAGCCTGCCACATTCGCTTCATAGCCGTTTACTTCCCTGATCTGCGGCGCCCCCTTGGGCTCTCCTGTTCTCGCCTCTACAGGTGCGATCATCATAGTCGCATTTGTCGTAGCATCTCCACCGGCCTCATAATCATCCACAATGCTCTGTGCTTCAACGATATATCGGAAATTCGGGTCTGTGTCTGATAAGCCCTTTTGATATTTGTAATAATAATAGAGTACACCGGAACCACCCAGGGTATATCTGTTGCCATGTGAAACATATGTCCACCACCCGGCATCTCCGTTGGCGCCGATCACAGGACCACACTCTTCAATATCATTCAAATACCCCTTAGCCAACGGATACCATTCAACATCATATCCCAAATTGTACTGATAGTAATAATTTGCACCCTTGCATAATCTGTCATCCAGGAAATCAAACAGATTGGTTCCCGTACCATCCGTCATGATCTGACCATCTTCATTTACCTTAGTCCCCTGAATATACGCTGTCTGAGCCACACTGCTCAAAAGTGCGATGCCTGCCTGGGAGTGGGGCTGATCACGGCCCATCTCCGCCCACTGTACAATAGGTTCCGCAGGATGCACCAAAGTAAGATTGTCATCCCCATCGTAAAAATCTTCCAGAGTAATCGTGGTATCAACCAATCTTGCCTGCCATTTGATTGACCCACCTGCCAGATGCCACTGAGCCTGGCTGTTCACTGTCGCACGCTCGATCACCGTTTCGTACATGTCCGGATCATCCTGGAACACAGCGCTGGCAATCATAGCCTGAAAGGTAAACGCGGTCTGATTCATCCATTTATCCACACGATCGTACAATGGGTAAGCCATCTCAAGCACCCTCATGTAATTCTCGGTGTCAACATCCGTCCAGGCATTCTCATATGGAACCTCAACGGTGGCATAGCGAAGAATTTCCGCAGCAAGCGTCAGCTTATTAAACACCATACCAGCTGTGATGATATCTGCGCTCCAACCATATCCCCCATCCTGCTCGGTCGCAAACAGTTCCGCATCATAAGATTCCGAATAGGATCTTACAATGTCGATTGCTTTGTCAAAATAATCCTTGTCACCGGTCACCCACCACATCACAGCCTGAGCATAAGCTGCATTGGCGTCTTGCCTGTCTGCTTCCCCCAGATAAGTATGTGAACGATCCTGATTACTATTCACATACTCTTTGCTTGCCAAAGAAGTATCACGAAACTTTTCAAATGCAGAAAACCACGGGTCATAACCCTCATGTATCATCTGACGCATCGTATCAAGATTTTCCTTATTTGCAAAAATACCCGGGTGAGTAAACTCCACTGTAACTCCGGACTCAGCCACTTTTTGCACCTTCTCCTCACTGATTTCCGGTAGGCCCGCCCAATTAATGATAGAGTTATCCTCCTGTATTTCATTTGAAGCATATACAGTCCGAGCATCCATCCCCACTATGCATTCCGCCAGTATGATAACTCCGGTCAATATTCCTGCAATTACCCGTTTCCGGATTGTGCTTTTCATTCTGCAGACCTTCTTATGTTTGTTCA
>JAILPF010000393.1 GCA_024699575.1 Acetatifactor sp.
GAGAAAGCGTCAGTTCAGACAGCTCTGGATTGCTCGTATCAACGCAGCAGCTAGATTGAACGGTCTTTCTTACAGCAAATTTATGTACGGCTTGAAGCTTGCAGGTGTTGATATGAACAGAAAAATGCTTGCTGAGCTTGCAGTAAATGATGCAGAGGGCTTCAAGACCCTTGCAGAGCTTGCAAAGAGCAAGATTGCTTAAGCCTGAATAGCAAGAGATGCTTGACCCGATTGGAGTTTCCGGTCGGGTCTTTTCATTGGATAGATTATAAGAAAAAAGGATATGCTGTATGAAAATCATTTTTTTTGATATAGATGGGACCTTGATTGGACAGGGAACCCGGAAAATGTCGGAGAGCACTATTGCAGCTATTGAAAAGGCGCGTGCAAACGGACATGTTTGCATGATCAACACTGGACGTGCGAGGGTGCTGGTAGGTTCCGATATCAGGGACCAGGTTGAATTTGATGGTTTTTTGATGGGGTGTGGTACGATGGTGGAATACCATAATGAGATTCTGCTTCACAAGTCTTTTACGGAAGAGGAAGCCATCAGAATCATGGATGGAATTAAGCGTTACCGTATTGATGCAATTCTGGAAGGACCGGAGAGTAATTACTGCGACGGACTGGATAAATTCGAGACAGACACTTTCCGGAAATATATTGGAAGGCTGGATAAAAACACCTATACAACCTGGGATAAAGCAGTGGGAAAATTTGACAAGTTCTTCTGTTATGTAGACAATTTGGAACATATGCAGGAGTTTCAGGAGGAATTCTCCGATTTGCTTGATGTGATAGACAGAGAAAACCATTTTTTTGAGATTGTACCGAAGGGCTATTCCAAGGCAAGTGCGATTCGTTTCATGACAGAACGGCTTGGAATGGACATGCAGGATACGGTTGCAATCGGAGACAGCAATAATGATCTTCCTATGCTTGAATGTGCCCAGACAGCAATTGCCATGGGGAATTCCAGCAAGGAAGTGTTGGAGATTGCCGATTATGTAACATCTGATTGCAAAGCAGACGGAATCTGGAATGCACTGGAATGGCTTGGAGTGCTGGATAACTGAAAGGAGAAAAGCTATGAATATGAATCCCGGACTTATTATGAAACTGATGAGCGCCAAAAATACATTTACAAAGAATCATCCGAAGGTGGAGGCATTTGTTAAAAAAATCTTGCTCGGCGGACAGCTTCCTGAGGGAACTATCATTGAGATGGCAGTGAAAAAACCGGGTGAGGAGACCATTTCCATGAATTTTAAAGTGCTGCAGTCAGATTTGGAATTAGTGGAAGAGCTGAAAGAATTGACAAAATAAATTGTAAATAATTTTGTAAATTATATTGATTTTATCTACAATTCAGTTATAATAATGGAGTAGGCAGGATTAGTACATCGGTAGTACATCGGCTTCCCAAGCCGAGGAGGCGGGTTCGACTCCCGTATCCTGCTTTTTCTATTGTTTTTTGTGTATAATATGAGAAAATGCGTGCAAAATAATGATATAAGTTTTCACACACTACTTGACAAAAGTGAGTGAAATTACTATACTGATATCTGTTGGTGCGTTATCGACTTTCTGGTAGAGCACTGACATTCGGGAAGAAACGGAGTTTCTTCCGATTTTGCTCTACAAAATCTTTCCTCGATAGCTCAATGGTAGAGCACTCGGCTGTTAACCGAGTTGTTGTAGGTTCGAGCCCTACTCGGGGAGCTGAGACTTAGAAAAGCTGTAAGCTGTAGGTTTACAGCTTTTTTCTGTGTAGAACAGTCCTGACGGTTACTCATTTGCACAATTTTTGGGGAACATACACGCGAATGTAAACAATTTCTTAATTCATATGTCATGATTTTTTGGGATGAACACGCAGTGTTAGCATTCGTTTCATTTCGTATGTACGTTTCCAAAAGAGAAAACATACATAATTTGTACAAACTTGATTTCGCGTGTATAAATTAGCCTTGAGTTAGAAAAAACTAATCTCAAGAAGACACGCTGGTGAACATAATTTAAGCATCCGCGTGCATGACGATTTTTGACCATACATACGAATACTTAGAAAAAGCCTGCTCGCGTGCTTTTTTTCAAAAAAAAGAGAAATTTTTCACCAATCTCAGCAACAAAGTTAATGAAAGGCGATAAATTTCTCGGTAATACATCCTTATAAAAAGCATTGCAACCTAACATGGGGAGATGTATACTAAAAATTAGCGTAATGTATAGGCGGTCTGAGAGGACTGCGGAAAGGAATTCTATGGCAGTATTAGCAAATTTAGAACCAAAGAAGGTATTTCACTATTTTGAAGAAATTACCAAAATTCCTCATGGCTCAGGCAATGTGGAACAGATCAGCAATTTCCTTGTAGCTTTTGCAAAGGAGAGAGGTCTGGAGTATTATCAGGATGAATTAAAGAATGTTATCATGATAAAAGAGGCAACCGCCGGATATGAGGCTGAGCCTATTGTTATCCTGCAGGGACACATGGATATGGTTGCAGTGAAAACACCGGATTGCAAAATAGATATGAAGACAGAGGGACTTAGCATCGGAATTGACGGTGACAATATTTATGCGGAGGGAACCAGCCTTGGCGGCGATGACGGAATTGCAGTAGCATATATTCTGGCATTATTTGACTCTGAAGAAATCAAGCATCCCAGACTGGAAGCCATCATTACAGTGGACGAGGAAGTGGGAATGGACGGAGCAAGAGGAATTGACCTGTCCATGTTAAAAGGTCATAGAATGATGAATCTGGATTCCGAAGAAGAGGGAATCTTTTTGACCAGCTGTGCCGGCGGTGCAAGAGTAAATTGCACACTGAAAACAGCACAAAACAAGGTGGAAGGTGTGAAGGTCAAATTACATGTTGCAGGATTGTTGGGTGGACATTCCGGCGAGGCAATCGATAAGGAAAGAGGTAATTCCAACTGCATACTCGGTAGAGTGCTCAGTATACTTGCAGGTAGAATGGAAATTTCTGCGGTGTGTGCACAGGGAGGCCTGGCCGATAATGCAATTCCCAGAGAGACTACCGCAGAAGTGGTAGTGAAAAAGGATGCTGTTGATTTGCTCCGTAAACTGGTGGAAGAAGTCAGAACAGAAATCGCAGGGGAACTTGCTACCAAGGATCCGGGATTTACTATGACTGCTGAGGTCCTGGAAGAGGGAACATTTACTGCAGTAACTGCAGCAGATACTAAGAAAGCGGCAGCATTTTTACAGGCACTTCCCAACGGTGTGCAGGCCATGAGTGCTGATATGCCGGGACTGGTTGAGACTTCTCTGAATTTGGGAATTCTTAACTGGAAGGAAGGAGAGCTTTTGGCAGAATTCTCCGTTCGAAGCAGTGTGGAGAGTGCTAAGAAAGCTTTGATTGCAAAGATTGCATCTGTGGTAGAGCTGGCAGGTGGAGAGTATACGGTGACCGGAGAATATCCCGGATGGAAATACCGTGTGGATTCCCCACTTCGTGAGAAAATGGTTTCTCTGTATCGCGAGATGTATGGCACAGAGCCTAAGGTAGAAGCGATTCATGCAGGACTGGAATGTGGTCTTCTGGCAGACAAGATTGCGGATTTGGATTGTGTATCCTTTGGCCCGAATATGAAAGACATTCATACGACAGAGGAGACCTTAAGCATTTCTTCCACGAAAAGAG
>JAILPF010000465.1 GCA_024699575.1 Acetatifactor sp.
AGTAAAACCTCTTTTCCAGCGTATCCACAGCCCGGCGCAGGCATTCTCCATCCACAGTATCCCGCATCTTAACAGCAATACGGATGGTGTAAGACATGTCTTTGGTCATCCCATAAAAATCCGCTGCTCCAAATATTTTTATTTTTTTCATAAAGGAAATCCATGCAATAAACCGGCTTATCGTCAATATAGTCCGTGTGAAAATCATTCACCGCGTTCAAAATAATCTTCGCGCTCGCGGAGACATCTCTTCTTTTATCAATGTAATATTCCACACCGTTATCACTGAATGCAACCCGAAGCCATTCCGGCATAAGTGTAATCTTCACATCAATATCACCGGCAAGCTCTGCGTCAATCTCCAGTTGCCTCAGACGAGTTAACATATCTGCTCGTAGTGCACGCTGATTGATTTTTCCGTTTTCATTAAGAGGGAAACTATCATACAGGAAAATATGCGAAGGCACTTTGTACCTGGCAATCTGTTTCCGAAGTTCCTCTTTGATTGCCTCCTGCTCAAAGTACTCCTGTCCATCCGTCATCGTCACGCATGCTTCCACACTCTCTCCTCCTCGGATGATTACATCTTTGATACGTCCTGCCAGATGAAGGAATCCTTCCTCGTCAAAATATCCCAGATCCCCGGTATGCAGCCACCCCTCTTTATCGATAGTCTGCTTCTCCTCCAGAAGGTTGTCATAACCATTCATAAGATTGTTTCCTCGGGCGATTACTTCTCCAACCTCCCCCCGGGGAATATCTTTTCCTGTCCCGTCCACTATGCGGATATCCAACCCCTTTGCCGGTCGTCCCACCGTCTGGGCTCTTTTTTCTACAAGGTCCGAAGGATGAACCATGGTTAACGGTGCTGCTTCACCCTGCCCGTACATATTGATGAATGTAGCATTTTTATACTGTAATTCCAAACGCATCATCTGCACCAAACGCTCAGGTTTGTAGCTTTCCGGAATGCACACGGTTGCTCCCTTACACAAATAGGTATAACTCATCGCCAGCCCAAAAATGTGGAAAAGCGGGACAGCCACACATACACTGTTCCCCGAATATCCCTCCGAGTTATCCAAAACCACATCTGCGTGAAATGAGAATGCCCGCTGTGAAATTTTGACAGCCTTTGGCGTAGATGTCGTACCGGAAGTAAAAATAATAAGGGCTGTTCTGTCCGCTTCGTCCTCCGTACGCGCATCCTCCGTTGGCTCATCGCGTAAGTAGTCGCAGCTTAAGTCAGATCTCCCCTTACGAATATCAAAGCACTGCTCCGTTCCTATCCCAATACGGGATGCAAGATGCTCTAAAAGCCGGTCATCTTTTTTAAATGCAGAATTATCGCCACATATAATAAATTGCGTATCTGTCATGCTCAAAAGCTGCTCTGCCTCTTCGATACTCATGCTGTAGTTCACAAGAACCGCCACTCCACCTGCTTTCACAATGGCAAAAAAAGCAATGAGCATATTGACGGAATTATACCCCCAGAGAGCTACTCTGCTTTCTTTCTCCACTCCCATCTCAGAAAGTTTCGTTGCGAATCCATCAATCGCCCGATACATCCTCTCATACGTGCACATTGCACTGTCACTGATAATTGCCGGTCGGTCCATATATTCCTTACATAGCTTTGCTGAAAACAACTCCTGATTATTTGTCTCTGTCATTATCCTGTCCCCTCTCTAACTCACCCACAAAAAAACCGTCAATCTGACAGGGCATAATACCCCATCAAATCGACGGTTAATAATCGAATTTATGTTTATATTCTGTTTCTGCATAGATATCAAGTCCCCTCAACATATTATCTTGTGTTTCAACGTTTTTCACAGCCGTGACAACGCAAAGATATTGTATGATGTGCAATGATTGCAACTATCGAAAATTCATGCTATAATAATGAATAATTCATCCACCTTACCCGTTGACAATTATTTTGTTTTTGTAGGTATCAGACATGTGGAATTATAGTTATGCAACGATTAGTTTAGCATCCCTTTTCATATTCGTTTGCTTCTATTTTGCGCAACCCCGAATTTCTGTCAAAACGAATCGGGTTTTCGTTGCGCTCTTTGTTACGGAGTTTTTGGCCGCCATTACCGATATCATTGCCTGCATCGTCTGCAATGACTATCTGTGTTTCCCCGTTTTCTTCATATATCTCATCAATATAGTTTTTTATATATTCTATATGTGCCGTTCCTACCTTTTCTTTTATTTTACCTGTGCATCCTTCGGCATTCGCAACAGGCTGATCACCTTTTCACACACTCTGTCATTAATCATAACGTTTGGCGGAATTTTTGTTGCGCTTTCCAGCACATGGAGCGGTTGGCTTTTTTATGTGGACGCAGGCGGATTTCATACAGGTCCCTGTTTTTTTATGACACATCTCGTTTATGCGGTTAATCTTTTACTGTCCTTCCTACTCATATATATGCACAGAGATTCTTTTGAAGGCAAAGCAGAACTTTTGAAGGTATTAGGCTTTAACCTCGCCGTCTTAACAGGATTGCTTTTGAGGCCGGTGATACTTCATGTTTTACCCGTAGACATTTTCAGTGCCATTGCCATTATAATTATCTACCTGTCGTTCACGGATCCTCAATTCTACCTGGACACGCAGTCCACCGCATTTAATTACTCTGCTTTCATGAAGTACACCGCAGAATCTCTTGGAAACAAAGACCTTAAAATTCTGGCGCTTACTATCCATAATTACATTGAGTTGCAGGAAATATACGGAAATAACCAAATGGACACCGTCATCAAACCGATTCGTGACTATCTGCAAAAAGAATATCCACGTTTAATCATCTTTTATTATAAACCCGGATGCTTTGCCATGATTGGGGATGCAAACACCACATCTGATGTGATTTTATCCAATATCATTAAGCGGTTTAAATCCCCTTGGATTTGTGCTAAGACAGAGGTGTATTTAACAGCCAGAGGTGTTTCTCTGGATAGTGACATAGAGTTTCATTCCGCCAACGAGCTGGCAAAAGTTTTAAACTATGCTATCGAAAAAGCGGAAACTCTTGAGAATACTTCCATTTTGTATGTGGATGAAAAGGATCAGGAAATCTGTAACAGAAAGTCAAAGGTGAAAAAATATCTAGAACACGCAGTCGAGCACAACCAGGTGCAAGTCTATCTGCAACCAATCGTATCCACCAAAACCGGCAAGGTGGAAGGTGCAGAAGCGTTGTGCAGAATTTTTGACGATGAAGGCAAGATGATCAGCCCTCTGGATTTTATCCCTCTGGCAGAGAAAAACGGACAGATTATCCGGCTGGGAGAGCAGGTTTTCGAAAAGACCTGTCGATTCATTTCCGAGCACTCTCCGGAAATCTCGAGCTTAAAGTGGGTCAATGTCAATCTTTCGCCACTTCAGTTTTTCAAGCGTGACCTGGCGAACAGCTTTCTTCAGATTGCAGAGAACTATCATGTTGCCCCCTCTATGATTCACCTGGAAATCACAGAGGAGAACATGATTGATTACGCGTTGTTTTCCAAACAAATACTGGCACTCACGGGCAAAGGATTCTGTTTTGTCCTGGATGACTACGGCACAGGTTATTCCAATTTAGACCGATTGACACAATGTCCTTTCATCAATATCAAGTTGGACCGGACCGTTGTCATGGACTATCATAACAACTCCAAAGTTCTGCTTCCTCATCTGGTTGACGCCTTTAAGCAGATTGGCTTCTCCATCACAGCAGAAGGCATTGAGACTACGGAAATGGCTGAATCCATGGCAGAATTAGGCTGTGACTACCTGCAGGGATTCCTTTATTCACGCCCGATACCCATGGAAGAATTTGTGGAGAAATACTCATAGCATAGGTAGTTCTGTCATTCTAAGCTTTGCACAACCGTATGGATAAAGCTGTACCTTGGCAGGCGTACCAAGCGGTTCTCTATGCTCCGGCACCTTTGCGCAAACATGCTCGAATCCATCCTCAAGCCCCCAGTCAATATGCACAACGTCGGCGTTTAAGACCACAGGAGGATTCTCGGAGGAAAATGGGATTTCATCCACCTCTCGCTCAGAAACACTAAGTACGTTCCCTGCATAGGCGAATGCCCACTCGCCGACACCTTTGTACTCATAATCACAGTATGGAAACTTACGCTCCACTCCGTCTTTCGTATATTCATGCATGATTTTTTCATATGCCACAGGAACCGAGAAAACCAAGGAGCCACATTGTGCTGTTACAAGGTCATATGGTCGCACTTGAAAATGCGGTGTCGTCACATAGCCAATAGTGATGGTGGCAGTCTCTCCTGTCTGAAATTCAAACTTCACATTGCCGTTTGGCAGTCTCGTATATTCTTTTCCCGCAATCTCTATTTTTTCTGCAAATTCCGGAATTCTCACCTCAAACATAAATGACCTGCCCGCATTCACACGGTAAGAGAACCTGTTTTTGAAGGGATATTCCGTGTCCAGCGAAATTCTGATTCCCTCATAGTCAAGTGTCGAAGGAACCGCAAGAGCATTGACAATTCGAAGGGTGGAATCTGTTTTCTCGTATAGATATGCGGATAATGCAAATTTCGGCCACGCCTGGTTAAAGTTTGCAGTACAGCACCCATAATTGGGCTCTAAGCCAAACAGATGCGCCTCCTCGCCATTGGTTCGAAACAGAGAGCGCCCGGGGAACTTCTCGCAGTCTATCTGATTACTCATTTGGACATACTGGTGAGCCCACATATCATCGCTGATTGTGGCAGGAAGCGCATTAAACGAAACCATTTCCAAACGTTCGGCCCATTTGTTGTCGCCGGTGTAGGCATACAGTATTTCATAAGAATACATCTGCTCAGCCACAGCACAAAGCTCGGTACCCTGAATCGGACTAAGACCCGACAGACACTCATCACCGGTGAACAGTCCCACAGGAGTACCGTTATATTGCTCCAGAATACTTCGCATTTCCTCCGCATGGTCCTTATAGGGAAGACCTAGAATATCAGTGGAAACCGCCTCAGCTTTTAGCGCCATGACAAGGTTGACGATATGTGTCTCCATGGTCCATTTGTTCAAAGGGCGCTTCCACCGTTCCTTCAATGCAAGATAATCCGCCCCCTGCTCCTTGAGCAACCGGGCGAGCTCTATAATCCAAGGCTCCCCATAGCACTTGTTTAAGAATCGGATGGCAATAAAGGCTTCAAACCAGCGAAACTCTCCCCATCCAAAGAGTTTGATCTCACCATTTTTTAACAGGGAGTAGTAATGAAACAGCACGCGGTACAATACATCAGGGATTCTCTCGTCCCCCGAACATTCATAATATACAGTCAGCACCTTTGAAATCAACTGTACCGCCCAGGTATCATAGGTTGCAATCTCCTCCTCTTTGCAGGGGCATATCCAACCGGAAGGCTTTTGGAATGCAATGATGGCATCTATGTACTTCTTTGCTCTCTGCTTCATATCCTCATCGTCCAAAAGCCATGCCAGCGGAATAAAGCCATCCAGCCAGTAGGGAACTCGTTCCCACCCTTCCGCATCACCTCCAATCCATGCACTGTCTCTCACATCACGCCAGATTTTATCGAGATTTCCACTGAGAGAGGCAGCCTGAATCTGAAGCTGTCTTTTTAACCAGCCCTGTGGTTTTAATTCGCTTGTTTGAAAAAATTCCATTCTTTTTTTCTCCTTTTGCTTCTGTTGTGATATAATCATATCACAGTAAAAATATGGATATTAATGTTTATATTTGCATGAACATTTCTAATATCACACTATCATTTCAAAAAGGAAGGGGTTTTGCATGAACGGAATCTATCTCGATAAGCCCATCACTTATTTCCACTCCAGTCTCAGGTTTTTTCAGGAAGGGGAACACCATGTTGAGCGCGATTGCGCAGATGATGTGCTTGTGCTTGTTTTTGAAGGAGTCCTTCGATTCTCTGAGGGCAGTCAGGAATACGAGGTTGGTCCCGGTGAGTATTTTATCCAAAGACACGGTCTGCATCAATCCGGGCAACTGCCAAGCGATGCTCCGAAATATCTATATATTCATTTTTTCTCAGAATGGGGAAAAGAGTTGAATACTGACAGCAGCCACCTATTACCGCGAAACGGGTATTTTGACGTGGACGAACTGCTGCCGGTTATGAAGAAAATGGATGCCTTATCGCATGCTGTGGTGAGCAATGTAGAGAGGCTGGCTGTGTTTTATCAGATTCTATCTCTGTTATATGCGGGCAAACATCCTATCACCATCGAGGAACGGATTGCAGAATATCTGGCGTCACACTACAGCGAAAAAATCACTCTGGAAGCTCTGGCAGAACACTTTCATTTTTCCAAAAATCATGTTATCAATATTTTTAAGAAAAAATATCAAACCACGCCCTATGAATATCTGATTAACATTCGTGTAAAAATGGCCGCAAGATTTTTAGAGTTTGGCACAGACCCTGTGGAAACAATCGCCTGCGACTGCGGCTTCGGGGATTACGCCAGCTTATACAAATTCTTTTTCAGGACCTATCATATGTCACCGGGCGCATACCGCAAGGCAAGATGACAGATTGACTACTCATAAGCATCAATTATCTCTGAGCTTATTTCGTAATTCGCCTCTAATGACTTCTACGCGCCGGATTGCCTCATCGCACTGTCTCTTGCCATCACTAATCTTTGATTGCACCAGGATGTCAGCAACAAATCCATCAAAAAAGAAATCCGCAAACGTCAAGAAATCACCAATGTGAATAGAACTATAACCACTGACGTCTCTAAGCTCCTTGCTAAACCTCTGGAGAGCATATCTGGCATTGTCTAACTCATGCTCTGCATCGCTCATTTTACTGTGCTTCATGAATCCGGAAATCAATCCGCCGCCAAACAAATCAAGCAGACCCCAGTTGCTTGCGCTATCAAGATATCGTCTGGCAGAACGCAGATGCTCCAGTGCATTATCTGCAGCCTCTATCGCTTCTCTAATTTCTTTTACATCTATTTCTGTCACTTTTTCATTTCTCCTCGTCTATTCCGTAATAAAGTAGCTCGTTGTATTTTGCATTTGCTTCCTCGGCAAGCTTTTTTTCTCTCCATGCTTCCACATCGCTGCAGATAGCAAGCATCTCATCCACCACAAGCTCTACACTATTCGGGCGAACATTATACAGATAGACCAGCATCCGCTGCATAGCCTTGGGACTTCCCAGCTGCTTTGCCACCTGTTCACCCAGTTCTGCCGGAAACCCTAACCTGTCCATCGCCCGGATTAACTCATCCCGTTTCATCGCCCATTCTCTTTGATTGTGCATTGTATTCCTCCAAAAGCCTTCGTAAATCTCCACTTATTAAATATGATAAATCGGTAAGTTTCGCCGTTTTTCATCGTAAAAGTTGCCACAGGAAAAACGATCCATTTCCAGGAAAGTGCATCCATCTCATCATATTTTAGTTTAAGATTCCTGTACTTGGGATTAACAGTTACTTTTCCGGTCTTGTAAGTCAATCCCTCTCCATCCATAAAAAGCGCTCCGCCTAAAATTCCGTGATGGCATAGGCTACACACAAAAGGGAGTATCATTTTTATCACTCCTTTCAGATTTATTGCAACACAACCTTGTTTCTTCCGGTTTCTTTCGCTTCATAGACAGCATTGTCGGCTCTTTTCACAAAGCTCTCCGGTGTATCATCCGGTCGGGACAATGTGACCCCGACACTGATTGTCACATGTTTGACCATCACAAAACAGATTTCATCAATGCTTCTTCGAATATTTTCCGCAAAATCATAGAGTGATTTTTCATCGACATTGGGAATAATATAAAGAAATTCTTCTCCTCCCCAACGTCCGAACGCATGCCCTTCTTTTTGAAAATCTTTAATAATGTTGGCTACTCCCAACAGAACCATATCACCAACATCATGGCCATAGGTGTCATTCACGGCTTTAAAATGATCAATATCCATAAACAGCAGACCGCATCTGTAATCCTCACCGGCCAAATCCAGTGCTTCATGAATTTTCTTTTCGAGTTCCCATCGATTGTATATTTTGGTGAGTTGATCGGTGTAGGCAAGTTTACCTAGCTTTTTATTAAGTGAATTGAGTTCCTGGGAAGTGCTCTCCAAGAAGGTAAGAATTCTCTCAACAAAAGGAATCTCTCGGTTCTGGTCTTCAGGCTCTTGAGATACATCATTGGTGCGACAAGTGATGATTACATCCTCTGCATCCGGGTCTTCCTTCAAGCCAATCGCAACCAAAGAGCTGTTCAAATCGCCTCCCTCTCCTTGTGGCGTAACAAAGAGCTCAGCATTCCCCGCCACTGCAGACAGGTTCGGATGGTACATTTGATAAAGATTTTTCTCCATAATGTAATCAGATCCCAAAAACAATACACGATTAGCACACTCAAACAGGTACACCGCATCCGGTCGGAACATGTTTAGCTCATTGGCTGATTTTTGCGTAAGTGACATCAGCTTATTTTTGTCAGCATAGGCCAGACGAAAATGCTCCCCCTTATGTATGTCCGAAGTAAAATAAACCGCACCACTTTCATCACATGCAATGGGGACTCTAGCCATTTTGAACTTGTTGTGGCTTATAATCAAGGGAAATTCCGAAACGTTTTGCATAAAATATTTCGTCGAAGTGACCTTCAGATATTTGGTAAAGGTCTCGATAGCCGGTTTCTTATCAATCTCTGTTACTATTGTATCCCCAGCGGTCTCTGTAATCGCCATCTCAATTCCGATTGGCGTCCACCCAAGGTTATTATCCATGTACAACTTAAGGGATTTGCTGATAAACGCCACAATTACAAAGGCGTTGTCATATATCTTTGTGCCATATACATGTGCAGTATTTTTTTTCACAGTACTTCGCCCGGCTTTTATACCGAACTTGGGTATATTATGATGGCTGAATTCCCGCAGAAAAGTACAGATGGAATTGCTGTTTGATGCGTAGAATATCTGAAGACATTTAAGATGCTCCAGCTTTTCAAGGACTTGATTCGTAAATCGGCCTGCCTCGAAAGAGGTCGTCTGAGACATATCAAAATCATACTGAATGAGCGTAGTTTCCCGAAAACACGTCATGGAAAGCTCCACCGGAAATTCACTCAAGTCAATCTTATCCTCAGCAACATTGGCCGAAGTAACTCCCGTGAAGCATGCATTGGGAAAAGCACTTCTTATGGTGTCAACCATTTGCTCTTCGTCGATATCCAGCCGCGGGTTGTACAACTGAAACAACACACCCGACGCATGCACATAATCATCGTCATTCTTGATGGTGCTAATAATAGGCTGAAGACTATCCAGATCAGAAAAATGAAATGTTTTTTGAATCATGTAGAGCCCCCCGTTGTATGTGGTTTGCGAAACATCCTGATACCGTTATTATATCACATTTGCACTGAAAGATGCCACAGGAAAAAGGAAGGTAGCTTTCTATACTCTTCCTCCTCATCCGCGCAGATATCTGGCATTGTATTCCATGTTGATTTCTGCAATCTCTTTCTTACCGTCAATATAGTCTTTGTACATTTCCCAGGGTGATCCGCCACCAATCCAGCAGGAAGAGCAGTTTTCACATCCCCCGCCACAATCCATCGACTGTCTTATAATAGCTTCTCGCTCCTCTTTTGTCGTGTCTTTGATAAGTATAGACCCCATAGGCACCTTCCTTTCCGCATTGCAGCGACTTGTAGGAAACCGACATCAATCATCCTGGTATTTAGTCCTCACCCACCAGATGGACCGTCTTATAATCATGTTCTGTGGCAGGCAGAAACTTTTCAATAACATCTGCTGTCTTCATCTTAAGACTGGAAGTACAAACGCAGGGATGGCAGCCAAGTTCCTCTCCCTTCAGCACATCCTCGTCAATCAGAAGCTGTACCGCATGTTCTTTGTCATTCATAAGCCCCATAATGCTCACCGCCCCCGGCTCTATATCAAGGTGTTTCAGCATGTCCTCAGGCTCCGCAAACGAAAGCCTTGCAGAATTAATCTGCGCAGAAAGTTCCTTTGTTTTGAACTTCTTGTCTCCGGGCATCATAAGGAGATAGAAGTTTGTCTTCTGTCGATTACAAAGAAACAGATTCTTGCAGATGATAACATCCAAAACCTTATCTATCTCGTTGCATGCCTCCATAGTGTTCGCCATCTCATGGTCCGTTCTGTAATACTCTATTCCCAAAGAATCAAGGAAGTCATATGTACGCACTTCTCGAGGCAACCGCCCCACTTCATTCTCAGGTCTTCCTTTCCATAATTCCATCATTTCAAACTCCATCCATTATTCATAGTCTACTTTAATTGATACTCCACCAGTTTCTCTCCATGATACACCAGTTTCAAAGAGAAAAACGGTACATCTTCCAACAAAAGCTTCAGGAAAATCTTATCGCCCTCCCATAGGGTCAGATTCATCACATCCTCCTTTGGAATCCATTTCAATTCACCCTCAGCACAGTCCGTGGTCAATTCACCGGTAAAATCCGAAGCAGTAAATAAATGCATATACTCCGCTTCCCCATCCAGGATAAAAGTGATGATGCCGCGAAAACGAAACCGGGTCAGGTGAAGGCCCGTCTCCTCGTATACTTCCCGAAGCAGGCATTCTTCCGGAGTCTCCGCTTTTTCAAACTTCCCTCCGACGCCAATCCATTTTCCTTCATTTACATCTTCCTTTTTCTTGTCGCGATAGAGCATCAAATATTGGTTGTCACGCTCTATATAGCAGAGTGTCGTCAATCTTGGTATTTGGGGCATATTCTTTTGCTTCCTTCCTTGTCTCGTACGTATTATTTCCTGATTTTTAACTCCACCCGTATCGGTTTCTTCACATGGCCTGCAAAAGTATCTCCATCTGCCTTTGAGCCCACCACACTTCCATAATGAACCGGAATCGCAATGTCCGGACGGATTTCATTGACAAGCTCTGCCGCTTTCCCGGCATCCATGGTATAAGTGCCACCCACCGGCACAAGTGCAATATCACATTTCACAGCTTTTGCTTCCTTTGTGGCGTCGGTGTCCCCTGCAATATAGATGCGCTTGCCGCCAATTCGCAGAAGATAGCCCACCCACCCTGCGCTTTTGGGATGAAAAGGCTTCAACAGGTTATAAGCAGGAACCGTTTCAAACTCGAGGCCATCAATTTCTTCAAAAACCCCCGGTCTTACCGTAACAATCTTTCCTACAAATCCGGCGACTTCGCGCGCTTTTCCCTCCATCTTTTTGGGAACCACCAAAACAGTATTGCTGTTTGCCACTTTAGCAACGGATTCGGGATCAAAGTGATCGTAATGTTCATGTGTGATTAGGATAAACGCAGCATCATGGGGCTCTTCTTCTATCTCAAACGGGTCAATATAAATTCTTCTATTGCCGTCTTTTATCCTGATACTGTTTTGTTTGAAAACCTCGATGTTCTCTGTCATAATCCACTGTCCTCCCTAAATGAATGATGTCTGAAAAACTTACAATAGTTTCCATAATTCGCGCCGAATGTTATCCACCTTCGATATCGCCTTGCCAATTCGCCTTTGGGCTTTATGTATCTGCATGTGGGTCAATGCATCCATGAAGCTGTCATCAAACCACAAATCGATTGCTGTTGCCAATCGACCATATTCCAGATGAACACTCTTGCTCTTGGACAGAGGCTTTAGCTCTGCATTCAAAAGGTTTAATGCATGCTGTGCCTGCTGCACATAGGCGTCCGCCTCCGCAAGAGAGTTCTGCTTCCACCATGAGGTAAAAAATCCCTTGGTTGTCATGTCCATAAAACTTATATTTTCACTGTCATTCATGGCGCGCTGCGCCTGCACTAAACTGGATAGAGCATAATCAGCGGCTTCAAAAGCAGACTGAATCGCAAATCTTAAATCCTCCGGTTCTTCTTCCTCTTCTCTCAAGTCTTCCGGCAAACGGATTTTTTGCTCCTTGGCAACTACAATAATCACATCGTCACTGACATTACCATACAGTTCCTCCAACGAATCCTCTGTCAGCAATGACCTGGACATAAATACCGCACGGTTTACTGTATCTTCATCACACAGTTCGCTCAGCTCTAATAAATTCGAATCACTGAACATTACTCCGCCGTCCAAAGCTCTTTTTATAAACAAGCTTGCCGCAGGCTCGTCATCTCCAAATAATTCCTGCACGACATCCAGCACTTCATCGTCCTCGCCAAAATCAGAAATATCACTTGCGCGTGCAATGGCATACTCCAAGTTCCATCCCCGAAAAGCATTATAAAATCTATTCCACGCAATAGGCGTACCACCATCGGGATGTAACTCTTCCTCATATTCATCAGCAATATCTTCCGGAGCATCTATCTTATACCGCTTCGACAAATCTATGATAAGTTCATCCGAAACACATCCGTAGAGGTCTTCCAAATCCTGCACAGTAAGTGCATCCGCAGATTGCGCCAACGCTTTCTTAAAGCTCTCTTCTGTACAATAATCAGCAATTTCTGCCAGATTTTCCCCTGAAAACTTTATACCATGTTGCAATGCTCTATTCAATAGGCGTGTGGCACCTTTCACATCTTCGAAGCCGATAATGACAAGTGCTTCCACGATTTCATCCGCAGTCCCCATATCTTCAAGCGATGATATCTTATTGACAGCGGTGCTCACCGCCCAATCGTTGATTTTTTCATAATATTCATCCCAAGTCATCGGCACTACCTCATGTCAGTAAACATTTCCTTGCTATTTTCCTGCCATAATATCCTGATACAGCTTCTGCGCATACTCGCCGGAAAGCTGTTCACAAATATCTATTCGCTGTAACACAATCGGAAGTAAAACATGCGCCTTCGCATCCGCCACTTGAAGTTTCATAAGGTTCTGAAACTCTTGAAAACTAGCACCAAGCTTCAGATGTTGACGTAGGTGTTTCATTCGAAGACTCATGCGGTCATCATGATAGCACACATAATATAAAAGCCTGCGCTGTTCGTCTTCCGATATCTCCTCGCCTTTGGCAAGTAGTTCCGGAATAATCTCATCTCTTGTAATCTCCATACTTCTGAGAGGGTGTCCGTAGTAATGCATATTAATCCGTCCATCCTTCTCTCCCAGACCTGGCAGTCCGGTTTTCCGATATCATGAAGTAACGCAGCCAAATACAACATATCGTCGCCAATATTCGAGGGCAATGCAGCAACAGTTTGCAAGCAATGCTCCCACAATTCATACTGATGTGCAATATTTTGCTGGTCGAAGCCAATCATAATTGTCACCTTTGGAATCAGCGTTACAATTTCAGTTCTATATTTATCTATATCTGCAGCGGTTGCTGCGCTCTGCAGAATCCGAATTAATTCTCTCAACCCCATCATTCCGTTTCCTCTGCTTTTTCATCTGTCCTAAACACCTATAGCTTTGATATTGCACACACTATTTATAAGAACGTCTTTGCTAACATAATTTGTTCTTCACGTGTTTTTCTTATCATCTCCATATCTCGGGGGTACAGCAGGTTCACTACTTTGATTGCATAATCAGACGATACAATAGCATGACCTCTCATATGTCCGGTTGCGATTGCCTGTGCATATACCCGTGCTGCATACCTACTCATATCACTTGTGGATTCTTTTGCAAGCGTATTAGCCAAAAATCCCGCTTTTCTTAACTCAGATGCTCCGATTTCTCCACTTATCCTTTTATAAAAAGTTTCCGTCGTTTCTTCCACTACGCAATCTTTCCTAGTGTCATCTTCTAAATGAATGTATGCTATAAAAGCCATAGAATTCTGCATTGCCCACAAGGCTAAGACTTTGTGTGACATCTGTTCTAAAATCTTTTCCAATTCCAGCCTTTTCTCATCATCATCTTGAATAGCAATCTTCCGCGGAGATGGAATAACAGCTTTCCCAGTCATTAGCATTTTTCGTTCATGTTCATTCCATGAATAATCTTCCGGTCTCATTTTCCCCCCTAAAACAAGATTTTTAAATGTTTGTTTTTTCCCTCTTTGTTATAGCCGTTTGAGCTAATTTCTGAAGTCCATGTGTCATCGGTCTTAATTACAAAATTATATCTAATAACGCAATTAATTCAAGTTTATTTTGTGTTTTTCGGCACACGATAATCACTAGAAGTATTCTCTCACATGCAACACATAATATACTTTCGCAAAGCAACGGCTAGCATTGTCTAACACTACTCAGCATCGGCGTTGCGCATATAATCCACAGCCTCATCTTCCGTTTCAAATTGTATTTCGCAGTTCGGCAGATACCAATATCCGTATTTTGAATATGCCATTTACTACACCCCTTTCCACAACGATACAACGTGTCTTCAACAAGCCTACCAGAATTTCTAGGCTTGCTTTGCTTTCTTTGCTTATAAATTACAACTTTATCAGTCCAATAAACCCACCTCGAATTTGCTCTTTCCCATCTTTTTCCCATTAAAAAAGCCCCTCCCCCGTTTTCACGAAGAAAGAGCTCTTTTCATCTTTTATTCATCTTTCCACTAAATATCATTCTTCAAAATCGAAAAACCGATTTGCTCGGCATTTACCAGACCATAGTTAACTGCCACGGCAACTGCTGCATTTTTATCCCGCTGAAGTCCTATGTATGCATTGAACGCGCCGGCAGCACCGGTGTGCCAGCTGATAGGGGCATCTTTTTCCAGGCGCCAAGCCAGACCGCTGTTGGCATTTTTTTCGCAGGGTCCATGCACTTCATGACAGGTAGACAGGTATGGCAGTTCACCGCTTAAATGAATTCTTGCATACTCCAGCAAATCCTCCACCGTGGAACAAAGTGCTCCGGCGGGAGCAACGATATCCTCCTTGGTCCACTGCCAGCATTTGCAGGGCTGGTCTTTTTTATCATATCCCAACAATTCCACGTTACCGATGAAGGTGTTTGGCAGATGCAAATCCTCTTTGATATAGCGGTTCATGCTGTCCCAGTAGCATTCTCCGATAACCTGACCCAGAATATATCCCAGAATCCCCATACCGATATTAGAGTAATAAAATGGATATTCTTTGTCCTTGAGCCTGGTCTCTTTGATGATTTTGATCATTTCCGCTTCATCCGGACGTCCTCTGAAAGGATTCCTGTGAAACAGCCCTCTCTCATCATTCATATGCACGAAATAGGGTAGCGTGGTAAACAAATTATAGGGCTGAGAGGTATAACCGGAAGTATGGGTTGCCAGCTTTTCAAGACTTGGATAATACCTCTCCGGCAGTCCTTGAATATACTGATTGATGGGTGTTTGCAAGTCAAGCTTTCCCTCTGAGACATATTTTGCCAGGAGGGATGCCGTAAAGGTCTTCCCAATGGAGCCCACAGGATAGATTTTGTCACTTTCATCCGTAACCTGTCTGTCCGGTCCCCAGTAGACGACTTCTGTTTTCCCATCCCTCAAGATACCGATAGTCAATTCTACATGTTTTCTGTTCTCATAGAGCTTGTCGATTTCTGCCTTGGTTGCATTGGTAAAGTCCATTGTAAAATCCCCCTTCTTGCAATTCACAGTTCATACTGCAATTTTACAATACACCTTTTGCCCTGTTTTTTCAATTTCCATCCATATATCAAAGTCGATTTTGAGTATCTGACACGCGACCGACTATTAACTACTATTTTGCGTGCACAGCAAATTTGAGCTATACATACCCTATGCCAAAAACTGCTCCGGCGCGTGTATTCCCTCAAACTTTTTTGTTCCAAGTTTGAAGACCGACGCATTCTCCATACACGCCAGTCTTGTTTTTGTGGTTTCCCGCGTGCATAGCATTGGAATGCTGGGCATACGAAATATGCCTTTCTCTCCTGCTGCGTGCATGAAGCGAAATTATCATTCATACGAAAATAGAAAAATATCTGCGTCGCGTGTCCGGTAGGTCAAAAGCACGACAAAAACACCGAAACAGCGATGCCATTGTGGCGAAAGCATTCAAAGAATCCGAGGGAATCAACCCTTGCACTCATCTTCGCTTATCTGCAGCTTTTCTTATCAAGTCCGCAATCGCCAGATAACCGTATCCTACAATCAATAAGAAGAATAACAGCAGACTGAATCGTAAAGTACATAAATACCCTGCTGCCGCCCATGAAAGAATTTCTACCTGCATACGCACTCAAAAATGTTCCTGTTACCGCTGATAAAACAGTAATAAGCTTTAATATGTAACTTAATCTTTTGTTCATAATGTAATCCGCCTTAAATCCTTACGCTTGCCACATACTCCACATCATCCGGCACTGCAATTCCTGGATTATTCAAGATCACTTCAGGAGTTTTTCCCTTTTCCTCAAGCCCCAAAACAAAGTGGCATAATGCAATACCAACATCTATCTTCTGCAGGTCTCCGGTATTCTCATTGACATAGCCCTTATCCTTCTTTTCAAAAAAATGATAAACGCCATCTATCACTATAATTCTCCAGGGCTGCTTATTTACAGCAGACGGCGCCCATTGCACCATCTCAAAAATCTCTGCCATATCTCTATCCGGATTAATCGGCCTGTTCCACTCGTTTTCAAAAAACAACTCTTTAAACGGTTTTCTCGAATCAGCACTAATCCCTTTACGCATCATAGTCTCTTTAAGCGATTTCTTTGCAGCCGGATATCCCAGAGGGCTTACGCAAGGCATCATCTCTCCTTCTCTCACGCCTGCCGCTTCCTCAAAGACTTCTCTCTTCATCGTTCCACCTATTAACACAGTACCGATTCCCAAGGACCATGCATATAGGACAAGCTTCTCAAAGGCGTATCCAAATGCCACATCCGCATAAGGCTTCTTTTCCACTTTTCCCAGTACATACAGCTGTTCACCGGAAAGCACCGGGCTCGACAATCCGCATTCTTTCGCATCACGTAAAAGAAATTCTACAGGAATGCCAAAAGGATTCGTGATTCCTTTAATATACTCTAAAAGCTTCTCTCTATGTTCCTCACTAATCTGACGTCCGTCAAAAGTACGTACGCTTTTCCTGCCTTTGATAATTTCTAACAGATTGCCCATTGCCATTCCTCCATCTTATGTTATTGGTAGATCTTTGATTCTATTTTATACTATTTTATTTTACGCAATCTGTTTTGTCAAGAATATTCCTTTTTTAGCCTAATTAAATTTGTAGAAGCCAATATAGAAATCTTTCTTATTTACTTTGTGGATGAGGCATATGTCCGTACAGCATCATTGCTGTCTTGCTGATTGGCATTGTCTGAAGGGTAATCTGCCCCGGGCCGGTAATCACTGTGTTAAACAATCCTTCCCCTCCGAGGAACACATTTTTCACACCCTTAACTGTCTGTGTCTCAATAGAACATGTGGCATCCATTACCGCAAGATAGCCGGTATCCACAATTTTGCGCTGCCCTGCCTCCAGTTTGTAGCATAAAGCAGCACCATCAATCTCCGCGAAAACAATTCCATTTCCGGATACTTTCTGCATAATAAAACCTTCTCCGCCGAAAAATCCTGCGGAGGCTTTTTTCTGCAGGAAAACAGACAATTCGACCTGTCCCACACAGGCAAGAAACGATGACTTCTGCAAAATGACAGGTTTATCCGGGGTCACCTCATAGGCAACGATGGACCCGGGGAATTTAGAAGCAAAAGCAATTTCTCCGGCCATTTTCGCAACATAGCGATTCTGAAACAATGCTTCACCGGAAATCATTCTGCCAAGTACTTTACCGATTCCGCCACCTTCCGTCTGCATCTCAATACAATCGTCCATCCAGGACATCGCACCTGATTCACACATTACCTGCTCACCGGCATCCAGACGGCACAGTAATACCGGGAGATTGTCCCCCTTAATTTCATAGTTCATACTCTCATCCTCCTATTATTTAATGTAAGTTTTAAACATCATACATCGGTTTATCAAATATTATAACACTTTTTTAGCATTCTGCGTGACATGTATATTATTTCAACTTCAATCCTGTTCCATAGAACAAATCCTTTCAATACTTCCATATTTGATTTATAATATTATTAATAGTCTCATCAATATAGAAAAATGAGGGAGTATAACGAAAATGGTTAAAATTCTGTCAGACAGCACTTGTGATTTATCAGAGGAACTCTGCCAAAGATATGGCATAGAAATTATCCCTTTATATGTAAGGTTAGGAGAGGAAGAATATCTGGATGGCGTGAATGTCACCCCGGAGGAGCTCTATGCATGGTCGGATTCGCATGGGGAAACTCCCAAGACTGCCGCCTCTTCCATTGAAGATATCGAAAAGCACTTGTCTCCCGATTCTGACGATGAATATATCATCTTTACCATCTCATCTTCCATGTCTGCCAACTTTAACAATGTCAGACTGGCAGCGGAGGACCTGGGAATGCAGGAACGTGTACATGTGATAGATTCGGCAAATCTGTCTACCGGAATCGGTCTTCAGGTGATTCTCGCCGCTGAGCTTGCCCAAGCCGGCAAACCAGCAGCCGAAATCGTTGCATGTATTGAAGCTGTTAAGCCGAAAGTCCGCGCAAGCTTTGTCATAGATACTCTCGTATACCTGCACAGGGGAGGAAGATGTTCCGGCGTCGCAGCCATGCTGGGAGCAGCTCTGAAGCTCCATCCCCGGATTGCTGTGGCGGATGGTGCCATGCATCCGGAAAAGAAATACCGTGGACACAGTCATAAATTTATTATGGATTATGTAAAGGATATGGAGCCAGAACTTTTGTCCGCCCGCAAGGACAGAGTTTTTATCACCCACTCAGGATGTGATAAGGAGATTGTGGATGCAGTGAGAGATTATCTTCTGAGTCTGAACCATTTTGACGAGATACTTGAGACCAGGGCCGGGAGCGTAGTGTCATCCCACTGCGGCCCCGGTACCCTTGGAGTACTCTTTATCGCATAATGGATTGGAGACTCTAGTTCGAAAATCTTCTGAGGAATACTCTGCCCCCACACGGAACAGGCAGACAGACATATCCTCCCTGAGCATACGACACCTCTTTCACAAGCCCGCCGGTGGGAGAGAACACCTCGCAAGTATATCGCCCATTGGGAAGCAGCGCATACATTTTATCCCCACCGGATCCATTTAGCAGATGAGCTTCCTTGAGCGTGCACCCCTGATAACTGTCGCTCAGCTTAACCAGAAGTCCGGAGACATAGGCACCCAAAATCAGAGTTCCATCCAAAAAGCTCTGCATGGTAGCATAATTTTGCAGTGGGAAGCTTGCCTCAAAATGTCCTTCCTGTAAAACCCCTGCATAGGTTCTTGCGAAATTCAGGTAATGAGCAAGAACCTTTTTGTTTTCCTCTGTCTGCAACTTTAAATCCACAGAAATTTGAAGTGTGGAAAATATACAGTTTAACAGGTGTAAGGCCACATGTTTCGGCGAATCTGTAGGATGCCACATCAGCATATCCGAATGCACACAAAGAGAGGGGGACATCAGCTTTAAATCAGCAATTCCCACACGATTATTTACATCGGACATCGGGCAGTCCCCCACGCGAAACAAATTGCCGAATCGCTGGATGGATGGTCCAATATAGCTTTGCCGAAACTCAATCATGATATCCTGTTTTTGTCGTTTTAAGGCGTTGGAGACATCTATCATCAGGGAATAAACCGCATCCTGCACTCGCACATAGTCCATGTTCTCATTATAAGCAGGTGTATCATCATATTCCGCAAAGCAGTCGATAAAATCCAATTTGAATCCATCCACATCATATTTTTCCAAAAAGGAAGCATACGTTTTTATCAGATATTCTCTAACCTCAGGATAACGCGGATCAAGTATCCCTGCAGAGGCTGCCGCATCAAAGTGGAGCAGCATACCTGCAAAGTCAGCATATGCCTCTGCCCCGCTGCCCATATAGGGCACGCTGAACCACACAAGACATTTCATCCGCATATCATGCAGCTTTTGGACAAATCCCCGAAAATCAGGAAATTTCTCCGGCATCACCTGCCAGTCACCACAATACTTATATCCGCGGTTTGCATCGTTGGTCTGCCAGCCGTCATCCAAAATTACCGCATTCATCCCATAGGAAACTGCAAGCCGGCACTGCTCTAAAAGTGTTTCCTCACATACATTTTGATGATAAGAATACCAGGTGGAATACATCGGCTCCCTTGCAACGTTGGAAGCAGGCATCCTCTTATCCTCAAGGTATCGATCCCACCACTCGGATACCTCTGAAAGTGCATTGCTAAAAGATATTTTGCTCACGTCAATGCGCAAAACAAACTCATAAACAGAGGCCGCCAGCGGTATCATCAAATCTGTGTGCAACTCACCTGTTTCCTCATTGACAGCACCACGCAACTCCACATCATACCTGGTCTCACTGAGACTGACCGTCATAATGTTTTCATTCTCATATCCGAAGTAACATAATACCGGCGCACTGTGACTGATATTGGAACATTGCGGATGTATCCAGTCCGGCGGCAGCGATTTGCTTAGCCCGGCGTCCGGTCTCCACAAGCCTGCCACACCCGCTCCCGGATAGATGATGTGAATCGCTACCCCCGGCTCGTTATAATGAGCAAACATCGCAATCTTGGCCGGTGAATTGTATGCTCGCTTCTCTTCCCGTTCATCCGGTGTCATCCTGCAATGATATTCCCATACATCATTTTCACACTGTTTAACTTCACATGTGCATGTGACACGATTTTCATAAACCTGTACTATGAATTCACTTTCATTTTGATACTCTTTTTTCTGATTCATCTTCGGCCCTCTCGTTTCTACTGTTGTTTAGTAAACTTTTTAAAATCCTCATCTCAGACTTTAATACATAACCAGTCATGAAGTCAACATATTTTTTCGTTTTTCCCACTTGACAGGATATGATTTGAAGCGGTACTGTTTAGTCAACGCAAAACAGGTAAACATATTGTTTACTAAACAACGGAGGTGTATGATGAAGAGAAGAAGTATTTCCTGCATCACTTTTTAATGCTTTCGGAGTTTTCCTGATGCGACAGTTTGTCGCTTCTCTTCCGGGAGATTTGGAAGAGGCTGCAATCATAGACGTCTGCAGTGTACCGCAGATTTATCTGAGAATCATCCTGCCATTATTAAAGCCCACTCTGGCAGCTTTTGGTATATTCGTATTTTTAGGACAATGGAACAGTTTTTTATATCCACTCATTTTCCTAAACAAAACAGCAACTTTTACAGTTCCAATGATGTTGAATTTTTTCAAAGGGACATACGCAACCGACTATCCTCTCCTGATGTCGGGAACCGTAATCTCTATCATACCGGTGCTGATAGTCTATGTAATCTTTCAACGTCAAATCATTCAGGGCATCGCCATCACCGGCATGAAGAGTTAACAGCTCTCCCTGCGAATCAGTTCAATGGAAGGGTGGAGCGTTAGCTGAAACGGTCTGCCCTCCAGTAAAGAAATCAAATCATATGCAGCAGTCTTTCCCGTGTCCATCACATTGATGGAAATCGTCGTGAGAGGTGGCTGCATATATCTTGAGAAATCCATCTCATCTATTCCGATGACAAATACATCTTTTCCAATCTTAAGCTTCTTTTCATGCAAGGCTTTATATCCACCCAGTGCCATCTCCCCGGATGCATACAATATTGCGCTTGGAGCCGCATTTTCCTTAAGGAGATCCTGTGTAGCCTCGTATCCGGAAGGAGTACTGAAATCCTCTCCCATCCAGATATGGGATTGGAAATCCAGATTCTGTTCCGCGCACAGGCTGCGAAACTCTGTGAGGCGAGGGTCATCTGCAATCCTGATTTCGTTGGTACCAAAGCTTGTAATATGGCTCCTTGCCCCCACGAAATGAATATCTTCTATCCCTTTTTCCGCAAACGTTGAAAAAGCCAGTTGCATCACCGCATGAAAGTCTGCAGTCACAGAATCATAATTCATTTCCGGCATATGATAATCCACTGTAATGATGTTCGGAATCTTTTTGATTTCCGGAGCATCCTGCGGAATGTCCATTTTTCCTATTACAACCAGTGCATCAAGGCCACGAAACTCCGCAAGTGACGGATCGATGATATAGCGCAGATGAATCTGTTCGGTGTATCCATTGGCTTCAATGTAATTCACCATACTGGAGAGAATTCCACTGTAGTATGGTCCTGCCGACTGCCCATATTGCAGCGTAAAGCTAAGAATCCCCACTTCAAAAACCTTTGCCGGACGCTTGCGGGCAACCTGCATATTTGTCGCATTGGCACTTTTTTTACGGGGCGGCAGACGATAGCCCATTTTGATTGCAGTGTCCAGGATTAACTTTTTGGTTGTCGGGGCAACAGAAAAACCGGGGTCCTGATTCAGGACCCTGGAAACAGTTGATTTTGACACATTACATGCTTTTGCAATATCAGCGACAGTTGCCATATCTACCTCTTGTTTACTAATCTTTGAAATAATGCGAATTAATATTATGTATTATTTTAGCATGTTTCCGGAGGTTTGTAAAAAATAATTTACTAACCAATACCTGCCGCTCCAACGCCTTACTTTCCCTATAACTTTTCTACAATATCCCTTAACACTTTGCCGAAACTGTCAATATCTTCATCTGCAATATCTGAAAAAAGGTAGATTAGA